>CAYGMX010000001.1:0-34481 GCA_964351055.1 uncultured Loktanella sp.
GGCCAGCCCCGTGTGAAAGGAAGCCCCGCCGGTTTCGAAGCTGTGGGCGAGGTTGTTGCCGGTGACACACCGCTCTTGGGGCAGCGGGCCAGCTTTTTTGCGACCACATCGGGGGCATGGGCGGAATATGCGTTGGCGGATGCGGCCAATCTTGTACCCTGCCGCCCTGACCTGGGCGATGTTGATGCCGCCGGACAGTTGGTCAACCCGCTGACCGCGATTGCCATGTTCGATCTGGTCAAGGAAAGCCGCGCAGACAGCTTTGTTCTGAACGCGGCAGGGTCGCAGTTGGGCAAGCTCTTGATCACGCTTGGCAAGGATCAGGGGGTCGCCCCGATTGCGGTAGTCAGGCGCGCAGAACAGGCAGCGGCACTGCGGAAACTGGGAGCGGCGGAGGTCATTGTCAGCACAGCAGCCGATGCGAAAGAACAGGCAAAAGCCGCATTCAAGGCGCTGCAACCACGTGTGCTTCTTGATGCGGTGGGGGACCAGTTCACCGCTGATCTTTTCTTTGCGATGCCAAACCATGCGCGCTGGGTGAATTACGGCAAGCTGTCCACTCAAGCGCCGCAACTGACACAGCTGGGGCAATTGATTTTCCTCAACAAGCGGATCGAAGGCTTTTGGCTGACCCGATGGATCAAACAGGCTGGCCATGACAGGGTGCGTGAGGGATTTGTGCAGATACAGGACAGGTTTGTGAGCGGAGACTGGAAAACCGATGTTGCGGGAGTCGTCCCGCTGTCCCAAACGATGGCGCAACTGCCCGAGGTTCTGGCCATTCCCGATGGTAAGGCGTTCATTGATCCCCGACAATGAAGTCGGTGCATTCTTGCCACTTGGACAGCATCGCCGGATTTCAACGGTTGCGGACCCTTCGCAAATCCGCGACACGGGCCGCTGCTTGCAAGCGAATTGTTGAAAAACGCGACTTTCGTTGCTACTTTCCGGATATGCCCCGCGTCGGGGCCATGACGGCGCTACTCAAGGAGGACAATGAACTGTCTTTTTTCACTGCGGCTGAAGCATCAGCCAATATCGGAGCAACACCAATGAATGCTCCGCAAACTGCGACCAGCGAACGCCTTCTCGCGGCTGTTCTCAAATCTCTTGATGATGATAAGGGCGAAGATGTTGTGCAGATCAATCTGCGCGGCAAGTCCGAGATGGGCGACTATATGGTCATCGCATCCGGTCGTTCGACCCGCCAGGTCACGGCGATGGCTGAAAAGCTGGCCGACAAGATCAAACAGGATTTCGGGATCATTTCCAAGACCGAAGGCAAGGATACCGGCGATTGGGTTCTGATCGATACTGGCGATGTGATCGTGCATATCTTCCGGCCCGAAGTGCGCGAATTCTATCAGCTTGAAAAGATGTGGCAGCCCGGGGTTGCGACCGCCAGCTGATGCGGGTCCAGATTTGCGCTGTGGGCCGCTTGCGCAAAGGCCCGGAGCGTGACCTGTACGACGACTACCTCCTCCGGTTCGACCGGACGGGGCGGGCCTTGGCCCTTGGCCCCGCGCAACTTATCGAAGTCGAAGACAAGAAAAACGGTGGTATGGGCGCAGAGGCGCTCTTGCTCGGGCGGGCGGTCCCCGATGGCGCGCTGGTCTGCACGATGGACGAACGCGGCAAGGTGATGAGTTCGCCGGAGTTTGCGCAGCTTTTGGCCACATGGCGCGATCAGGGGCGGCAGGATGTCAGCTTTGTGATTGGCGGCGCCGATGGCCTTGATCCCGATTTCCGCGCAGGTGCCGATGCCGCGCTCAGTTTCGGTGCGATGGTCTGGCCTCATATGCTGGTGCGTGTCATGCTGGCCGAGCAGCTTTACCGTGCCGCCTCCATACTGGCCGGAGGTCCGTATCATCGGGAATAGGCCCCTCGCGGGGGTGTATTTTTGGCAAAATGATAAAGCGGTCTGTTTCTTTGATGCTGCGGCTGGGTTAAACAGCAACCAAATCCGGAGAGGACCAAGACATGCCTGTGCCTAAACCCGTTGTTCTGTGCATCCTTGATGGCTGGGGCCTTCGGGATACAGTCGAGGGGAATGCGCCCAAACAGGCCCATACCCCTCATTTCGACGCGGTCATGCAAGGACCGCATGCGCAGCTTTTAACCCATGGCCGCGATGCTGGGCTGCCCAGAGGTCAGATGGGCAATTCCGAAGTGGGCCACACCAATATCGGTGCGGGCCGCGTTGTCGCCATGGATCTGGGCCAGATTGATCTGTCGATCGAGGACGGATCGTTCTTTACGGCTGATGCGCTGGTCCGGTTCATCGACAAGATGAAGGCCAGCGGCGGCACGGCGCATTTGCTGGGTGTGGTGTCGGACGGTGGCGTGCACGGGCACCTTGACCATATGATTGCTGCGGCCAAAGTCATCACAGATGCCGGCGTTCCTGTCGCTGTGCACGCGATCACGGATGGCCGCGATGTGGCACCATCCTCTGCGTCTGCTTTCATGGCGGCATTGCAGGCGGGCCTGCCTGCCAATGCCAAGATCGTCACCGTGACCGGCCGCTATTACGCGATGGATCGCGATAATCGCTGGGAACGGGTCGAAACCGCCTATGACGCGATCGTTAAAGGCAAAGGCGGGCACGCCGCGACACCGGAGGCCGCGATTACGGCATCCTATGCCAATGGCAAGACCGACGAATTCATCCCAGCAACGATTGTTGGCGATTATGCGGGCCTCGCGGTGGGGGACGGATTGTTCTGTCTGAATTTCCGGTCCGACCGCGCCCGAGAAATACTTGCCGCCATCGCCGATCCTGATTTCGACGGCTTTGCCCGCGACAAAGCCAACCTTGTGGCTTTGTTAGGCATGGTCACCTATTCCGATAGGCACGATACGTGGTTTGATACGGTTTTTCCCAAGCGCGATATCCAGAACACATTGGGTGCGTGGGTCGCGCGACACGGCTTACGCCAGTTTCGTCTGGCCGAGACTGAAAAATACCCTCACGTGACCTTTTTCCTCAATGGCGGGATCGAGGTGCCGGAGAAAGGCGAGGACCGCTATATGGCGCCGTCGCCAAAGGTGGCAACCTATGACATGCAGCCGGAAATGTCGGCCGCCGAAGTGACTGAACATTTCGTGAAGGCGATTGAAGCCGGCTATGACCTGATTGTCACCAACTATGCCAACCCCGATATGGTCGGCCATACCGGTGATCTGGCGGCAGGGATCAAAGCTTGCGAGGCCGTCGATGACGGCTTGGGGCAAGTGCTTGCGGCACTCAAGAAAGCGGGCGGTGCCATGATAGTGACCGCAGACCACGGCAATTGCGAAACAATGATTGATCCCGAAACAGGCGGGCCACACACGGCGCATACGCTGAACCCCGTTCCGGTTGCCTTGGTCGGGGGTCCTGCGGGAGCACGGCTGCGGGATGGCCGCCTTGCCGATCTTGCACCGACACTGCTTGATCTGATGGGCTTGGCGCTTCCACCCGAAATGACCGGCAGGAGCTTGATTGTCTCATGATCCGGCTCTTGGCATGTCTTGTTCTGCTCGGCCTGCCCGCGCAGGCACAACAGACGGCGCAGGATGCCGCGCGCCAGTTGCAGTCCGCCCAAGAACAGCTGGCTGCAGCCGAAAGCGCGCGCGACCGCGTTGCGGCCCTGACGCAGACGGTACAGGCCTATGAGGCAGGGCTTGCTGTCCTGCGCGAGGGGCAACGCGAGATCGCGTTGCAAGAAGCGATCCTTGCGGATGAACTTGCCCTGCGGCGCGAGGAATTGGCGCAACTGCTTGGCGTGCTTTCCGCAATCAGCACCACGCCGCAACCGGTCCTTCGATCAGGGCCGCTGGGTCCGTTGAGCACGGTCAGGGCCGGGATGCTGGTGGCTGATGTGACACCGGGGTTAGAGGCGGAGGTGGCCGAGGTGACCGCGCTCTTGAGCGAAACGCGCGCCTTGAAAGACGCTCAGGTTACCGCAGCGCAGACCCTTGTCGATGGCTTGCAGGGCGCGCAGACCGCGCGGGCCGCTTTGGGGCAAGCGTTGTCCGGACGCACCGATTTGCCAGCCCGATTTGAAGAGGACTCTGTGCAGACGGCACTTTTGGTGGCCAGTGCCGAGACTTTGGGCGAGTTCGCCGCACAAGTCGCAGAGACTCGGCCCGAGGAAACAACGGCGCTGACCGCGCAAGGCAATCTGCCCTTGCCTGTTGATGGGCTGGTTCTGCCGGATGACGGCAGCGGGCGCGATGGCGTGCGCATCGGTGCTATGCCGCGCGCCTTGGTGACAACGCCTGTGCCTGCGACGATCCTCTTTCAGGGTCCGCTTTTGGACTATGGAACGGTGGTGATCCTTGAACCCGCAGCAGACGTCCTATTTGTTATGGCAGGGTTTGCCGAAGTCTTTGGCCAAACCGGACAAGTGCTTCCCGCCGGTACCCCGATCGGGCTTTTGGGGGTGCCGCAGGGGTATGATGACGGTATTTTGACTGAAAATGCTGGCTTTGAGACGGGACAACCGGTGCAAGCCCTTTATCTTGAAGTCAGACAGGGGCAGACTCCTGTTCACCCCGATGCGTGGTTTGCGCTGGAGTAGGTAAGGAAACGCGATGAAAAAGATTATGTTGGCGGCTGCTGGTGGTGCCGTGCTTGGATTGGTGGCCACGACCCAACTGGCGGGTCCGCTACTGGCGCAAGAAACCAAATCAAGCACAAGCGTCTACGAGCAACTGGACCTTTTTGGAGATATCTTCGAAAGAATCCGTTCCAACTATGTGGAAGAAGTGGATGATGCCGCCTTGATCGAGGCTGCCATCAACGGGATGCTGACATCGCTTGATCCGCATTCCAGCTATCTGTCACCTGAAGCAGCCCAGCGTATGCGGGTCAGTACATCAGGTGAATTCGGTGGTCTGGGGATCGAAGTGACGCAGGAAGAAGGCTGGGTCAAGGTTGTCTCGCCCATGGATGGAACCCCCGCAGACGCGGCCGGTATCCTTTCAGGCGATTTCATCACGGCGGTCGACGGTGAAAGCGTCTTGGGGCTGACTTTGGACGAGGCCGTACAGATGATGCGCGGCCCAGTCGGGGCCGAGATCATTGTGACAATCGTCCGCGAAGGCGAGATGGAACCCTTTGATGTTTCGATCATCCGCGACACCATCAAGTTGACCGCCGTGCGCAGCCGGACAGAGGGAAATGCTGTCGTGCTGCGGGTGACCACATTCAACGAACAGACATTCTCGAACCTGCGTGACGGTCTGGCCGAGCAGATCGAGGCCGCTGGCGGCATCGAGAATATCGATGGTGTCGTTCTGGACCTGCGCAACAATCCGGGCGGGCTGCTTAATCAGGCGGTCTATGTGTCGGATGCTTTCCTTGATGCGGGCGAGATCGTTTCGACCCGCGGGCGCGAGCCTGCGGATGGCGACCGGTTCAACGCGACACCCGGTGATCTTGCCGAAGGCAAGCCTGTGGTCGTCTTGATCAATGGCGGTTCCGCCTCTGCATCCGAAATTGTTGCGGGCGCCCTGCAGGACCACCGCCGCGGCATTGTTATCGGGACAAATTCGTTCGGCAAAGGGTCCGTCCAAACGGTGGTGCCACTCAGCCAGGATGGCGCGATGCGGCTGACAACGGCGCGCTATTACACGCCGTCGGGCCGGTCGATACAATCACTGGGCATTTCGCCAGACATCATCGTCGAACAACCGCGACCAAATCCTGCGGATGAAACAGAGACCGAAGAAAGCTCTGAGCGGACCGAAGCAGGACTGCGCGGTTCGCTCGAGAACGACAGCCTGACCGAGGATGAAATCCGCCAGATCGAGGAAGACCGCGCCCGTGCCGAAGCTGCCGCTGCATTGCGCGAGGATGACTATCAACTGGCTTATGCCATTGATATCCTCAAGGGGCTGAATGCGCTTGGGCCAACCCGATTGACCGACAACTAAGTCAGCGAGACTGAATTTGTGCCAAACTTGCTCTGACCAGAAGACTGGTCAGGCAGCAAAGCAATGCGTCGGTTGGCAACATGATCGTTTACGGTACCGCTATGCGCGCGTTGCCTTGCGTGCGTATTCATAACTTGTGGTAAAGGCCATATTCCTGAATATTTTCCAAGGCAATCCGAAGTGAAACGTGTATACGTCTGATCAAATTCATTGAGAGGTCAGCATCATGTCGAGTCAGATTGCTGAAGTGCTGGTTTCTTAAAGAACTCTAGGAACCAGATACTTCAGCCATGCTTATTCTGCGCGCTATCCCGTTGTCGTTTGCAATCTTGCTGCCAAGGATCCTGTTGGTTCCGTTCTTCGTGATCGCATATGCGTTGGCCGGCCTCGCAATAAGTGTGTTCTCGGCATTGCTGATGATCGTGTCGCCGGTCATTGGCTATATCGCTGCGTTCCTGCTGGCTTTGGCAATGATGTCTTTTCCAATGATGATCGGCATCCGCCTTGGGTTCAATCAGCGCCAACACAATGTGACCGGTGGCTATGGTGGTCTTATTGTGCCCGCCATGATCTATGGATTTATAGAGGGTGCGGGCGTTGTCTTGATAACCATTCTGGGAAGCGTGATCGTCATAGGGCTTTCGCCGGATATGTCGCTTGCCGATCTTGGGGATACGATGACTGTTGCAGACGGATCAGCAGCAGAGCGCGCATTAGAAGCCGGCGATGCAAGTGCAATCGTGATATTCCTTCTTGGTTTGCTGGCCATTTCCGCATTGCGCGCCGCACTCTTGGTTCCACTTGCCGGTGCCGCAGCGGGGCGCGACGCAAACGGGCAATTCCACACCCCGCTTGTTGGATTTGGGGTCGGCCTGTTGCCGCTGACAGCATTGGTTATCTTGTCATATATCGCTTTGCCACTGATCGTTCTGGCCAGTGTCACGGTCGTCAGCTTTTTCGGTCCAATCGACGGACTCAGTAGCGTTGCCCAGCCTGATCTGCGCAGCTTGGGATGGTCAGATTTTTTGCTGCTTGCATGCATATGGGTGGGCTGGATCTGGATTTTCTGCCTTCAGTGTGCCGGTGGCGTGCTGTGCTACCTACGCCAGCGTGACGGCTATATCGCGCAAAAAGCGCAAGCACCCGCTGCGGCCCGCATGGACGCTGTGGACGCCCGCGCGCTGTGGAAAAGCAGAATGAAGTGATCGGGCGGCGTTCTTGGCGCCAAGAAACACTCGTCAACAGATGCATGTCGTCCGTACAACAGAAATTTCAAACCTTAGCGCGTTCCCCGGTTGGGTCATAGAACGGCTTCAACTGCGCTTCGGCTTTGACCCGCGTGCCCATCACGTCAATCTCGAAAGTGCTGGCCAGAAGGTCGGCCACGCTTTCCCCCTTGCAAGGCACATAGCCCATGCCAAGCGCGCCGCCCACATGATGCCCGTACCCGCCTGATGTCAGATGCCCGACAACCTTTCCATCCCGCAGTACGGGTTCGTTGTGGTACAAGAGCGGTTCGGTGTCGGACAGTTTGAACTGCATCAAGCGCCGGTCCAGCCCAGCGTCGCGCTTGCGCAGCACGGCGTCGCGGCCGATAAAGGCGGGCTTGTCGGTTTTCACGGCAAAACCCAGCCCCGCTTCCAGCACGTGATCCTCTGATGTGATGTCATGCCCGAAATGGCGGAAGCCTTTTTCCATACGGGCGGCATCCATCATGTGCATGCCGCAGAGCTTCAGCCCCATGTCCTGGCCAGCCGCATGCAGCACTTCGAACACATGGCCCGCCATATCGGCAGAGGTATAAACCTCCCAGCCCAGCTCGCCCACGTAGGTTACGCGGTGGACACGGGCCAGCCCCATGCCGATCTCGATCTCTTGCGCGGTCCCGAACGGGTTGGCAGTGTTCGAGAAATCTGCGGGGGACACCTTTTCCAACAGCTTGCGGCTGTTTGGTCCCATGACAGCAAGCACGCCTTCGCCTGCCGTCACATCGGTGACGACCACGTTGAAATCGCCCTGATTGCGCTGCATCCAGACCTGATCGGCCAGCCGTGTCGCCGCAGGGGTGACGACCAGATAAGCAGTCTCGGACAAGCGGGTGACGGTCACATCCGCCTCGATGCCCGCATGGGTGTTCAGGAACTGGGTATAGACGATCTTGCCCACAGGCACGTCATAGTCGCCGCCGCCGATGTGGTTCAGGAAGGCGGTGGCATCGCGCCCCTCGACGCGGATTTTGCCAAAGGATGACATGTCATACATGCCCACATTGGTACGGATCGCGTTCAGCTCTGCCGCGACATTGCCAAAGAAATTCTGCCGCTTCCATGAATATTCATATTCCTGCATCTGCCCCACATTGGCGTACCAATTGGCGCGTTCCCAGCCCGCCAGTTCGCCCATGACAGCGCCGTGGTTGAGCAGGTGTTGATGGAAGGGCGTGCGCCTGATCCCGCGCGCGGTGGCCTTCTGGCGGTACGGGAAATGATCGGCATAAAGCAGACCCAGCGTTTCCTTGGACCGTTCGAACAGGTAGGTTTTGTTCCCCTGAAACGGTTGCATCCGGCTGATATCCACATCGCCCAGATCGAAGGGTTTCTCGCCCGCGTCCATCCACTGCGACAGGGCCATGCCCGCGCCGCCGGCGGACTGGATGCCGATCGAATTGAAACCGGCGGCGACCCAGACGTTGTCCATCTCGGGGGCCAGCCCAAGGTGATAGGCGTCATCGGGGGTAAAGCTTTCGGGGCCGTTGAAGAAGGTATGAATCCCCGCCTCGGCCAGCATCGGCAGACGATTGACCGCAGCTTCAAGGATTGGCTCGAAATGGTCGAAATCCTCGGGGAGTTGGTCGAATTCGAAACCCTCGGGGATGCCAGCCATGCCCCAGGGTTTGGCGTTTGGCTCGAACGCGCCCAGCAGGTATTTGCCTGCGTCCTCTTTGTAATAGGCACATTCATCCGGCACGCGCAGGACGGGCATCTGGGTCAGGCCGGGGATCGGCTCTGTCACGATATAGAAATGCTCGCAGGCGTGCAGCGGCACGTTCACGCCCGCCATGCGGCCCACCTCATGCCCCCACATGCCAGCGCAGTTCACAACCATATCGCAAGTGATGGAGCCGCTCTCGGTCTCGGTCTGCCAGTCCACCGATGTAACCCTGCGGCCATTGCGGTTGATCGCCGTCACCTTGGTTCGCTCGGCCACGACCGCCCCGCGCTGGCGTGCGCCTTTTGCCAAGGCAAGCGCGATATTGGCAGGGTCGCCTTGCCCGTCGCGGGGCAGATAAACGCCGCCTGTGACCCCGTCGATGTTCAAGTGTTCATAGCGGGCTTGCACCTCTGCGGGCGAAATCTCTTCGACCTCGACACCAAAGGCACGGGCCATTGCCGCACCGCGATAGATTTCCTCGCGGCGGTCTTCGGTCAGGGCGACGGTAATGGACCCCACCCGTTTGAACCCCGTTGCAACGCCTGTTTCCTCTTCCAGACTGCCGTAAAGTTCCTGACTGTATTTGGCGAGCTTGGTCATATTCGCCGTGGCGCGCAACTGCCCGATCAGCCCTGCCGCATGCCACGTTGTGCCGGATGTCAGCTGCTTGCGTTCCAGCAGTACCACATCTTTCCAGCCCAGTTTGGTCAGGTGATAGGCGACGGAACAACCGATAACGCCACCACCGATGATGACAACGCGGGCCTGAGTAGGAAGATCTGCCATGGGAGCGTTCCTTTGGTTTAAACGATGGTGTGGCCAGCGGCGCGGATAGTTGCGGCCAGTTTGGCGATATGGGCGGGGCCGACCTCGCAGCAGCCGCCGACGATGGTGGCCCCTTGACCGATCCAGCCCATCGCGAAATGCGCATAGGCCTCTGGCCCCAGATCGCGGCGCGCGGTGAGGGAATCGACGGTCGGTTTATCCTTGAGGAAATCATTGGTGATCTGCGTGAACCCGTTGGCATAGGCCCCGAACGGCAGGGGGCCTCTGGCAAAAGCATCCATCGCGGCGGCCATCGCCTCGGGGGCGGCGCAATTTGCCAAAAGCGCCGATGCGCCTTTCACCACGGGCAGAATATCCGCCACAGCCTCGCCCGAGCGCAGCTTTGTGCCGTCCTCATCATCAATCGTGATTGACAGCCAGATCGGTTTGCCTGTCGGCAAGGCTGCCGCCATCGCGGCGCGTGCATGGGCGACAGAGGCGACCGTTTCGAAAACAATCAGATCGACATGCGGCGCCAGTAGCTGCGCGATTTCCGCATAAAGCGGCACAGACACGTCATGGGCGGGGTGAATATCGGGGCGGTAGGACGCGATCAGCGGCCCGATTGATCCCGCGATCCGGCCTGTGCCCTGCGCTTCGCGGATCGCAGCCAGATGCAGGGCCGTGAACTGGTCCTCCAATCCGGTGCCCGCCAGCCTGTCGTGATGGATCGCATAGGTGTTGGTCGTGTGGACTGTCGCACCGGCGGCGCGGTAATCGGCATGGACCTGCGCCACCAGCCCCGGATGGTCGATCATCACCTGGGTGGACCAAAGCGGGGTCGGGTTGTCGCCGGAGCGATGCACCAGTTCCTGTCCCATACCGCCATCGAGAAGGGTAATATCCGTCATGGATAAGGCTCCGAAAATATCAGTGTTATGTTGTGGGTCGCGCCTGTTGTCTCAGGCGCGAATGCGTTCGTTTTCGGGGTCCCAAAGCGGTTGGTCGTCGTGCACGGTGGCGGCAAAGCGTTCGCCGTAGATATCCACCTCGACCTGCGTGCCCGCTACCGCCAGATCGGTCCGCAGCATTCCCAGCGCGATGGATTTATCGACGCGGTAGCCCCATCCACCGGATGTGGTTTCGCCCACAACCGTATCGCCTGCCCAGATCGTGGACATGTAAGGCGCGTCAGCCGCGCCGGGTGCATCAAGGGTCAGCGTCACGAACCGCTTGGTCACGCCGGATTGCCTTTCCGACAAAAGCGCCGCCTTGCCGGGGAAATCTTGCGGTTTGTCGAATTTGATGAACCGGTCCAGCCCGCCCTGTAGCATCGAATAATCCGTGCTCAGATCGCCCTTCCACGCGCGGTAGCCTTTTTCCAACCGCAGCGCATTCAGGGCATACATGCCGAAAGGTTTCAGACCGAAAGGCGCGCCCGCCTCCATCACGGCGTCAAAGACGGTGGGGGTATCGGCCACTTTGGAGTGGATTTCCCAGCCCAGTTCGCCTGCGAATGACACGCGCACCAGTTGCACCCATGTGCCTGCGATCTGGGCAGATTGATGGGTCAGCCAGCCCTGATCAAGATCGGCATCCGAACAGGCGGCAAGAACGTCGCGGGACAGCGGCCCTGTCAGAATCTGGCAGCTGAAATCGGTGGTGACATCCGTAAGCGTGAACGGTGGATTGGCTGGCAGATGGCTTTGAAGCCATGCAAGATCGTGCCATTGCGCCGTTGCGGCGGTGATCAGGAAAAAGCTGTCGTCATCCAGCCGCAGTGCCGACATTTCCGTCTGGATGCGGCCTCTGTCGTCTGCAAAGTAAAGCAGCCCGATCCGGCCAACCTTGGGAATGCCACCCGTGCAAAGGCCGCGCAGGAATTCCGCAGCCCCCGGACCGGCCAGTTTATAGCGCGAAAAACCGGGCAGATCGAGGATGCCTGCCGTGTCGCGCACCGCCTCGCATTCCTCTTTTACACGCGGTTGCCATGGGCCGGTGCGTTCCCATGTTTCGGTTGCTTCCAGCGATGTGTCATCGCCCGCCTGCGCGTACCAGTTGGCGCGCTCCCAGCCGTTATAGGCCCCCATCTGCCCGCCCAGCGCCTTGATCCTGTCATGGACCGGCGACAGTTTCTTGTCGCGTCCCGCAGGCCAGGATTTATGCGGGAAATGCATCCCGTATTCATGGCCGTAGGTCTCCACTGCCTTGGCATGGCAATAGTCCTGATCGGTGTAATCGGTATAGCGGCGCGGATCGCACGACCACATATCCCATTCGGTCTGGCCATCGACGATCCATTCGGCGGCCACCTTGCCTGCACCGCCGCCTTGGGTGATGCCAAAGGTAAACACGCAAGCCTCGAAGGCGTTTTTCACGCCGGGCATCGGCCCAAGCAGGGGCAGCCCGTCAGGGGCATAGGGGATCGGGCCGTTGATCACGCGGCCCACACCGGCTGTACCAAGGATCGGCACGCGCGCCATTGCGTCCTCGATATACCATTCCAGCCGCTCCAGATCGTCGGGGTATAGCTGGAAGCTGAAATCATCGGGCAGCGGATCATCCGGCGTGACCCAATGGGCCTTGCAGTTGCGCTCGTAGGGGCCGAGGTTCAGCCCGTTTTTGTCCTGCCGCAGGTAATAGCTGCTGTCCACATCGCGCAAGAGCGGGACCTTGTGGCCGTTCGCCTCTGTCCATGCTTTGAGTTCGGGGATTTCCTCGGTCAGGAAATACTGGTGGGACATCGTCACCATCGGCACAGTGCGCCCGCCATAGGGTTTGAACCATTCGCCAACGCGCTGGGCATAGTATCCGGCGGAGTTGACCACTTTCTCGCAAGCGATATCGCCTTTTTCAGTATGGACGATCCAGCTACCGTCAGGTTGCTGTGTGACACCTGTTGCCCCGCAGAACCTTTCGATCCGTGCCCCCATCTGACGGGCCCCTTTGGCCAAGGCCTGGGTCAACTGCGCAGGGTCGATGTCGCCGTCATCGGGATCATAAAGCGCGCCTTGCAGATCATGGGTTTCCAGAAAGGGATATTTTTCCTGCGCTTCATCCGGCGTCATCAGCGCCAGCGACAGCCCTTGATAATTCCCCATGCCCATGGCGCGGGCAAATTCCTGCATCCGTTCTTTCGAGTGCGCCAGCCGGATGGAACCGGTGACGTGGTAGTTCATCGGATAATCGACCTCGGCGGCCAATCCCTTGTAGAGGCCCAGCGAATAGCGCTGCATGTTCATCACAGCCCAAGAGGTGCTGAACGAGGGGCAGTTGCCGGCAGCATGCCAAGTGGACCCTGCGGTCAGTTCGTTCTTTTCCAGCAAGACGCAGTCGGTCCAGCCCTTCTTGGCAAGGTGATACAGGGTCGAGACACCGACCACACCACCGCCGATAATGACCACGCGGGCCGATGTTGGAAAATCGCTCATGATTCTTGTGCCTCCTGCGGGACCCCGTCCGTAATGTCGTAATAATCGCCCTTGTCGGCGGTGAAGATATGGCGCTCGAGCCGCAGGCCGGTCGCCCCGTCCAAGGCCCCGAGCGCGATCCCTGTGTCGGGGTCGGCATGGCCTTTCCAGAACAGGAAAGACCCGCAGACAGGGCAGAACCCGCGTTTGGCTATGGGGCTGGCTTCGTACCAGCAGACCTCGCCCGTTACGGTCAGCGCGTCATCAGGCACTTGCATCGCGGCCCAATAGTGCCCTGACTGCTTGCGGCACTGCCCGCAATGGCAAGCGGCGGGGTCTTTTGCCGCACCTGTGGCGGTAAAGGTAACGGCACCACACAGACAGCTTCCTTTGTACATCATACCCTCAATAAATCGGCGGCGAGATCACCCAGATGATCTCGCAGGGGGTGTCGTAAGGGTTGGACCACTGGAAGGGTTCGCCGCGCAGACGGAAACTGTCGCCGGCAGAGAGTTTGAATTGCCTTTCGCCCACTGTCAGGTCAAATCGGCCCGTGACAATGTAGCAGACCTCTTGGGTAGGGCGGCTTTGCGGTTCCGTGGTTTTTGATCCGGGCGCAAAGGTGGAATGGATCACTTCGAAATCATCGGTCAGGTCTGGCGACAAAAGCGCCTCGGTCAGTCCCTTTGTCCGGCTGCCGATCGGGCGGCGGGCATTCGCGCGCACGATCACGCCCTCTTCGTCGGGGGCGGCTCCCACCTGCAAGAAGCTGGAGACAGAGACATCCAGAAGTTCTGCCATCCGCCCCAAATCGGCAAAAGCGGGATGCGATTTGTCGCGTTCGACCTGACTGAGCCAGCCCACAGACCGGTCGAGCGCATCGGCCATATCCACCAACGTCATGCCGCGCGCCTTTCGCAGGGCGCGGATATCAGCGCCCAGCGTCGGTACTGTAACCGGATTATCCAAGAGACTCAGGTCGTGAAAAATTCCCATGAAATTTCATAGCAGGGGAATCTTCGCCCTGACAAACGGTTTCTTTAACCTAGCGTGCGAAAACCTGATGCAGGATGGTTTGCAGCCCCACGACATCATCTTGGGTAAAGATATCAGGCTGGTCGCTGTCGATATCGAAAACGCCGATCAACGCACCCGCGCTGTCGTGAACCGGCAGCACCAGTTCCGATTTCGTGCTGCTGGCGCAGGCGATATGTCCGGGAAAGGCTTCGACATCGGGCACCAGTTGCACCTGCCCTGTGTGCGCCGCAGCGCCGCAGACGCCGCGCGAAAACGGGATGACTAGGCAACCGTGCCCGCCCTGATAGGGGCCGATTTTCAGTAGTTCGGGTTCTGTCACCCGATAAAATCCGGTCCAGTCGAAACGGTCATCGCTGTGATGCACCTCGCAGGCGACGGTCGCCATCAGTGCAACCGGATCGGTTTCGCCTTCGGTCAGGGACGCGATTGTTCTTTGCAGGGTGTCGTAGTCCACGCGCATCACGGGGTCCTTTGGTCGTCTTGGGGAACGGTCAGTACGATCTTGCCGATATAGTCTTTTTGGGCAAAGGCCACCTGTGCCGCTCCGATTTCGTTTAGCGGATACACGGCAGAGACCAAAGGCCGGATCGCACCGGTTTCGATCCGTTTGACCAGATTGCCAAAGACGCCGGGTTCCAGAACGGTGCAGCCGAAAAAGCGCAGGTCCTTGAGGTAAAGCGTGCGCAGATCAAGTTCGACCAATGGCCCGCCCACGGCCCCCGATACCGCATAGCGCCCCTTTGGGCGCAGCACGTCAAGCAAGCTTGGCCATTTGGCACCACCAACCAGATCAACCACCACATCGACAGTGTTGGCACCAAGCGCTGCTGTATAGTCCAGATGGCGGCTGATAGTCCGGTCTGCCCCCAGATCACGCAGGGCTTGCGCCTTGCTGTCGCTGGTCACGGCTATCACCTGCGCCCCCCGCGCCTTGGCAAGCTGGATCGCGGCTGAGCCAACACCACCCGAAGCACCAGTGACAAGGACAGTATCGCCAGCGATCACACTTGCGCGGGTCAGGATGTTTTCCGCCGTTGAATAGGAACAGGGGAAAGACGCAAGGTCGATATCGCTTAAAGTGCTGTCAATGGCATAGGCATGGCGTGCGGCAACAGCGCAGTATTGCGCAAAGCCGCCATCGCATTCAGACCCCAGAAACCACGGCGGATCGCGCATTTCTCCGCCAGCCTCGGTCAAGCAGGGTTCGACCAGCACCCGTTCACCGATCCGCGTTGGATCAACGCCTGCGCCCACCCCCACGATATGCCCGCAGATATCAATGCCCTGAATGCGCGGCAGTTGCAGCGCCGCACCGGTCCACCCCGCATCGGCGGCATCGTTGTCGCCTTTGGAATACCAGCCGACACGCGTGTTGATATCGGTGTTGTTCACCCCCGCTGCCGCCACGCGGATCAGCACCTCGCCTGCCAAGGGGTCAGGTTTCGCCAAGTCCTCGCGCCAGACAAGGCAGTCCGGCCCCCCGTGCCCCACCAGTGCAACGCCGCGCATCAGGGCCGCTCGATCGCGATTGCGGTGCCTTCGCCGCCGCCGATACAAATCGCAGCAACGCCGCGTTTCAGCCCCCGCATTTCAAGGGCATGCAACAAGGTCACGATGATCCGCGCACCCGATGCGCCAATCGGATGGCCAAGCGCGCAGGCCCCGCCGTTCACGTTCATCCGCTCCCGCGGGATGCCCATTTTGCGCATAAAGGCCATGGGCACCACGGCAAAGGCTTCATTCACTTCCCACAGATCCACGTCATCCACCGACCAGCCGATCCGCGCCAGCAGCTTTTGCGCGGCAGGTACGGGTGCTGTGGTAAACCATCCGGGCGCTTGGGCGTGGCTGGCGTGACCCAGCACCGTGGCGCGCCCCGGTCCGGCAGTGGCAGCATCGGCCAGCACAAGGGCTGCGGCCCCGTCGGAAATGCTTGATGCGTTGGCAGCCGTCACTGTGCCGCCCTCGCGGAAGGCGGGTTTGAGGGTCGGGATCTTCTCGGGTCGCGCCTTGGCGGGCTGCTCATCGGCAAGGACCACAGTTTGCCCCGCGCGGCTGTGCAGGGTCACTGGCGCGATCTCGGCAGTGAAAGCCCCGCTGTCCTGCGCGGCTAAGGCATGTGACAGCGACCCTAGTGCATAGTCATCCTGTGCCGCGCGGCTGAACTGGAACTTTTCGGCGCAATCCTCTGCGAAGGTGCCCATCAGACGGCCCTTGTCATAGGCGTCTTCGAGACCGTCCAGAAACATGCTGTCCTGTACGGCACCATGGCCGAGACGGGCGCCGCCGCGCATCTTGGGCAAGAGGTAAGGGGCGTTGGTCATGCTTTCCATGCCGCCAGCGATCATCACTTGTGCGCCACCCCCTGCGATCTGGTCAAAAGCGATCATCGCGACCTTCATGCCGGACCCGCAAATTTTGTTCAGGGTCGTGGCTGGCACAGTATCATCTAGCCCCGCCAGAAATCCGGCCTGCCGTGCGGGGGCTTGCCCTTGTCCAGCTGGCAGGACGCAGCCCATCAGCACCTCGTCGACCGTTGTGATGCCCGCGCCTGCCAGCGCGGCCCTGATCGCGGTTCCGCCAAGGGTTGGGGCATCGACATCGGCAAAAACACCCTGAAAGCCGCCCATCGCGGTGCGCGCCGCCCCAGTGATGACAACTTTTTGCATGATCGCTTTCTCCTTGGGTTCCTGACATCAGGCTACGCCTGCGCTGTCGAAAGGAAAACCCGTCTTGCGCTGGTCAGTGCGACATTGCAGAAAGGCGCGGTCGGCCTATTGTTGGCCGGACTACAGAATTTGGGGGGACGATCATGCGCAATTTCCATCATCCGGGCCGGTCACCGGTCTATGCCACGAACGGCATGTGTGCCACGTCGCACCCATTGGCCGCCAAGGTCGCGGTGCAGATGCTCGAGGCAGGCGGAAACGCCATGGATGCGGCGATTGCGGGGGCCGTGCTCTTGGGGCAGTGCGAGCCACAGATGACAGGGATCGGCGGCGATTGTTTCGTGCTCTTTACGCCACCGGGTGAAGACCGTGTCCTGGCGCTGAACGGGTCAGGCCGTGCGCCTGCGGGTATTGATGCGCAGAAACTGCGCGCCAAAGGGCCGGTGATTGCGCTTGGCTCGCCCGATGCTGTCAGCATCCCCGGTGCGGTCGATGCGTTCTGCCGGTTGTCCAAGGATTGGGGCAAGCTTGGGCTGAAGGCTGTTCTGGCTCCAGCGATTCACTATGCCGAAGCAGGCATTCCGGTCGCTGACCGCGTAGCCTCTGACTGGGGTAATTCGGTCGATAGCCTGTCCGGTCATGCGCGCGATGTGTTTCTTTTGGACGGCAAAGCGCCTGCTGCGGGTCAGGTTTTCCGTGTGCCTGCTCAGGCAGAAGCCTTGCGGCGCATCGCAGCCGAAGGGCGTGCGGGCTTTTATGAAGGTGAAGTGGCCGAAGACATGGTCGCCAGCTTGCGCGCGCTGGGTGGTACCCACACGCTAGAAGATTTTGCCAATACCGCTTGCGATTATACCGACCCGATCAAGGGGGGCTATGGCGCGCTGGACCTTTACGAGCATCCGCCGAACGGGCAGGGCGCGACCGCGATTCTGCTGCTCAACATTCTCAAGCATTTCGATATCGCCGGCATGGACCCTTGGGGGTCTGAACGCGCCCATATCGAGGCAGAGGCGACTAAGCTGGCCTATGATGCGCGCAACCGGTTCCTTGCTGATCCCGAATACATGACGCGGCTGGACCACATGACATCGCCTGATACGGCGGCGAAACTGGCGGCCCTGATCGACCCCAAAAAGGCCATGCCCGCAGGCGTGCCAGGGGCCGAGGCGGTTCATAAAGACACGATCTACATCACCGTGGTCGACAAGGACCGGATGTGTGTGTCGATGATTTACTCGGTTTTCAAGGACTTCGGTTCCGGCATCGCGTCGGATAAATTCGATATCCTCTTCCAGAACAGGGGTGCCGGTTTCACCTTGCAAGAGGGACACCCGAACGAAGTCGGACCGGGCAAGCGCCCGATGCATACCATCATTCCGGCCATCGTGAAAAAGAACGACAAGGTAACGATGCCCTTTGGCGTGATGGGGGGGCAGTATCAATGCACCGGACATGCCCGTTTCATGACGAATTTCACGGACTTCGGGTTAAGCCCGCAGGCGACGATTGATGCGCCCCGCTGCTTTGCCGAACAGAACATCCTCAAGGTCGAGGACGGCTATAATGACAAGGTCAAGGCCGAGCTGGTGGCGCTGGGCCACGACGTGGTCAGGCCGGATACGGCAATCGGCGGATCACAAGCGATCCTTCTGCGCGAAGACGGCGTACTGGAAGGCGGCAGCGATCCGCGCAAAGACGGGTGCGCGCTGGGGTATTGAGGGGAAGCAGGCGGGTTGAGCTGGTGCAAACCCAGTGTAATCCTGATCGTCATTCAGAAGCGACCGTACGAGGCCAAACACCCGTAGGCGGATGAAGGTTTCTATTGATCCGACCGAGAATGATCGCGACCCTGTGCTGATTTAGCGGCTGTTAGGCCACACAAAAATGGACAGCAAAGTCTGGCATCCTTGGTTTGCCATGCAGTAGGCTTTGCCAACTGCGCAAGTGATTGAAGCTTGACAAGCGAGGCAGCCTCGGGCGGTGGCCTTGCGCTGCTCTTGGCCATGAAATCGCTGGAAGCGGCATTGGATCGACAGGCCGGACCTTGGAAACATGGAAAATCCGAACTCGGCTGTGAATCCTTCACCTACAGCTGTGGAATGCTTTTGGGCCTTCCGCCTAACCACAGGGGTGCAAAAACTGTTTGACTCAACTCTGACATCGGTGTCATGACATCGGTGTCATTATTTGGCCAGTACGAATCGCGCGTGCAGCCAATAGGATCTGGGAGGATTTCAAATGGCGACGATTTATGATGTTGCACGCGTCTCGGGGGTATCGCCAAAGACGGTGAGCCGCGTCATCAACCGTGATCCGGCCGTCAAGGCCGCGACCCGGAAATCGGTGGAACGGGCGATCGCAGAACTGGGCTATGTGCCGTCGACGGCCGCGCGCGCCATGCGGTCAAACAAATCAGGGCTGGTTGGTCTTATCACGGGCGCAATCTCGCTGTCGCCGCACCGGACAGAAGAGGCGGGGCTGCCCGATCTTTACATTGTTCAGGGTATCCAGAAGGCAATGGAATCCAGCGGCAAGACCTTGTTGATCGCTGACACCGGCGGTCGCATGGAGCGGGTGCCAGAACTGATCCGCACATTCGAAGAGCACCGTGTCGAGGGGATCATCTATGCCGCAGATCACCACCGCAAGGTGTCCTTGCCTGCCATAAGGGGCGCGACCAAGCTGGTGCTGGCCAATTGCTATGACGATCTGGGCACGGCGTCGGTCTTGCCACATGACTATCAGGGCCAGTTCAACCTTGTGAAAGCGCTGATCGCAAAAGGACATCGGGAGATTGCTTACCTCACGCTCTCAGCGCGGCTCGAGGCGACCAAGCAACGCACAAAAGGCTATCGTGACGCACTGGAACAGGCGGGACTCGTGTTCGATCCGGCGAAGTTAATCGCCGCTGACATCGAAACGGACGACAGCCCCGCCGGAGAACAATTGCTATGGGACGCGATAGACCGTGTGCTGGCCCTGCCCACGCCGCCAACGGTTATCTGTTTTGGCAACGACCGGATGGCAATGCGCGCCTATGGCATTTTGCGTAGTCGCGGCATGTCGTTGCCGGATGATATCTCGGTGGCAGGCTATGACAATCACAGGCTGATTACACAAACCCTTTATCCGACCCTGATGTCGGCAGAACTGCCATATGCCGCTATCGGCATCCGCGCCACTGATCTGTTGCTCGGCATGATCAATGGCACGCTCGAGCCGCCCGCGACCCCCATTCTGGTCAGCGGCCCCGTGACCGCAGGCAATTCTGTCAGGACCCTGCCAACCCCAATCACTACGCTATCGTCAATAGGGAGGACGACCAAATGAAACTGAAGACAACACTTGCAGTCGCACTGCTGGGCTCAACCTGCTTTGCAGGGATGGCCGCTGCACAAACCGAACTGACCATGTGGTACCATGGCGGCGGCAACGAGGTAGAAAGCAATATCCTCAATACCATCGTCGCCGATTTCAATGGCGCGCAATCCGACTGGATGGTCAGCGTCGAAAGCTTTCCGCAGGGCAGCTACAACGATTCTGTTGTCGCGGGCGCGCTGGCGGGCAACCTGCCCTGCATTCTGGATGTAGACGGCCCCGTGATGCCGAACTGGGCTTGGGCGGGTTACATGCAGCCCCTGCCAATATCAGAGGATGCGCTGGCGGGCCACCTTGAGTCCACCATCGGGCGCTGGGATGGCCAGATCTATTCCGTTGGTCTCTGGGATGCGGCGGTAGCGCTTTATACGCGCCAATCCACGCTGGATGATCTGGGTCTTCGCACGCCTTCTCTTGACGCGCCATGGACGCTTGAAGAATTTATGGGCGCCCTCGAAGCGGCCAAAGCCTCTGGCAATTACGAATTCGCCTTTGATCCTGGCATGGCCTGGACTGGTGAATGGTATCCTTATGCCTTCAGCCCCTTCTTGCAGTCCTTTGGTGGCGACATCGTGGACCGTTCGACCTACCAGACCGCCGAAGGCGCACTGAACGGCGATGCCGCACTGGCCTTTGGTGAGTGGTGGCAATCGCTCTTTACGGAAGGCTATGCGCCCGGCACCAGTCAGGACCCTGCCGATCGCGATACGGGCTTTGTCGATGGCAAATATGCCTTTTCATGGAATGGGAATTGGGCGGGCAAGGTCGCGCTGCAAAGCGGGATAGACGATTTGCTGTTCCTGCCCGCGCCTGATTTCGGCAATGGCCCGACAATCGGTGCTGGTTCGTGGCAGTTCGGCGCGTCTGGTACCTGCGAATATCCCGAAGGTGTTGCGGCCTTCGTGGAATTCGCCTTGCAGGATAAATACCTTGCTGCGTTTTCTGATGGCATCGGCCTGATTCCGTCAACAACTGAGGCTGCAGCCATGACGCAAGACTATAACGCAGGTGGCGCGCTGGAGGTGTTCTTTGGCCTGTCCGAAGCGCAAGCTCTCGTCCGGCCTGTGTCGCCCGGTTATGTGGTCGCAGCGAAGGTGTTTGAAAAAGCGTTGGCCGACATCGCCAATGGGGCAGACGTTGCCGATACGCTGGATGCAGCGGTTGACGAGATCAACACTGATATCGAGCGGAACGGCGGTTACGGCCACTAGGCGATCCTCCCTGCCGGAGCCTTGCATCTGCGGGCTCCGGCACCCTTTGGCAAAGGTTGAAACCAATGGCATCGAAACTGACGACATCCAACCGCGCGGGTTGGGCCTTTGCGCTTCCGGGGTTCGGGCTGCTTGCGCTGTTCATTGTGGTGCCCTTCTTTTTCGCCTTTTTCCTCTCGCTGACCAATCAGCGGCTGATATCTCCCAATCCCACGGAATTCGTCGGACTGGACAACTACCGCAGTCTCTTGTCGATCAGCGTTCTATCAATCGAGCCAGAACAAGATGAGGCAGGCCAGATCGTGCGCGACGCCGAAGGTAATGCCCAATACCCCCGCGTGCGCAGCTTTACCCGTAACAACCCCGACTTTCCGCAATATGCCGGTATGCAGGAATGGTTCCGCTGGCATAGCGGCGAAACCGCCAAGGTGGTCGTTGCCACGGATGTGGTTTTCTGGAAATCCCTGCGTAACACGCTGATGTTTGTACTGGTTGTGGCCCCCGTTCAGGGTGCGCTGGCATTGGGGCTGGCGTTGCTGATCAATCAGCGCTTGCGTGGTATCAACGTCTACCGCGCCATCTATTTCATGCCGGTCGTGGTTTCGATTGTCGTGGTCTCGCTGCTGTGGCGCTTCCTTTATGCCGAGGACGGCCTGCTGAACAACATCCTGCATGCGCTCAGTTTCGGTCTGTTCGAAGGCCGTGACTGGCTGGGTGATCCTGACACCGCTCTTGGTGCGATCAAGGCCATGTCGATCTGGCAGGCGGTGGGCTTTCACATGGTCATCTGGCTGTCGGGCCTGCAAACCATCTCGCCCACGCTTTACGAGGCGTCTTCCATCGAGGGTGCCTCCAAATGGCAGACGTTTCGCTATGTCACCTGGCCTGGGCTGCGCAATACCGCTGTTCTGGTGCTGATCGTGATTACGATGCAGGCCTTTGCCCTGTTTGCGCAGATCGACGTGATGACCAACGGTGGCCCGCTCGACAGCACCACAACGGTCGTGTTTCAGGCTGTCGAACGCGGCTATGGCAAGCAGGACATCTCGGGCGGATCGACGATTTCGGTGATCCTGTTCCTGATTGTGCTGACCATCAGCCTGATCCAACGCTACCTCACACGGGAGAGATAAGATGGCTGCCATTTCCTCTGACAACCACGGTCTGCGCCTTGTGACCCGCTATGTCGTTCTGACGCTGATCGCGCTGATTTTTGTCTTTCCATTGGTGTTCATGATGATGTCGAGCCTCAAGCCCGACCTTCAACTGCTGCGCGATACATCCAGCATCCGCGCCTTCCTGCCGGTCGGCGATGTCAGCCTGAACAACTATGCGGCGGCGTTCAATCGCGCGCCTGTCGGGCTTTTTGTCTTCAATTCGGTGCTGGTGACGGGCGTGACCGTGCTCTTGTCGCTGCTCTTGTGCTCTATGGCCGCGTTTTCCTTTGTGTTCCTGCAATGGCGGGGGCGCAACATCCTGTTGTCGATCATCATTGCAACCCTGATTGTCCCGTTCCAAACGATCGCCATTCCTCTCTTGCTGCTGGTGTCAAAGCTGCCGTGGATCGGGTTTGACGGTTTCTCTGTGGGCTGGTTGAACAGCTACCGCGTGCAGATCATCCCGTGGATTGCAGACGGCCTGACAATCTTTCTGTTCGTGCAGTTCTTCAAGGACCTGCCGCGCGACCTGATCGAAGCCTCCCGTGTCGAGGGTGCAAGCTGGTGGCAGATTTACACAAAGGTTGTGATGCCTTTGTCCGGTCCGGTAATCGCCACTGCCGCGATCCTGAAGTTTCTGGTGATGTACAACCAGTACCTCTGGCCGCTGATCGTGGTGCAGCAAGAAACCTACCGCCCGGTCATGGTCGGCCTGCAGTACTTCTTCCAGCTCAACACGGCTTGGGGCGAAGTCATGGCCTACCTGACAATCATCACGATCCCTGTTCTGGCCTTCTATCTTGTCTTGCAACGCGCGTTCATTGCGTCGATTGCCTCAACCGGCGTGAAAGGCTGATCCGATGGTACTTGCACTGAATGATCATTTTATCTGGGACAGCTGGTATGTCCGCGAAGGCGATATCTGGCATGGCTTCTTTCTCAAGGCACCGAAGTCTATCGGCGACCCCGAACTGCGCCATTTTAACGTAAGCTATGGGCATGCAACCAGCACGGATCTGGTCAACTGGGACCACCTTGGTACCACTTTCGCACCCGCCCCCGCGCCGGCGTGGGACGACTATACCACCTGGACAGGGTCGGTGGTGCGCGGCGATGACGGGCTTTGGCACCTTTACTACACGGGGTCTACGCACGCGGAAAACGGGCTCTATCAGCGGATCGGGCATGCCACATCTACAGATCTGCATAACTGGAACCGTGTGGGCGATGGTGGTCTGATCCTCGACCTGACCGGCCCGAATGCGGCACACTATGAGGCGGACATGGCCCATTCGCTCTGGCATGACAGGGCGATGCGTGATCCTTGGGTCATGCGCGACCCCAGTGGTAACGGCTGGCTGATGTATTTCACGGCGCGGGCCGCCGGAATTGCAGAGCCTAATGCTGGCGGCTGCATTGGCTTGGCGACATCGCCGGATGGTTACGACTGGACGCTGCAACCGCCGGTCTTTACCGGCGGCTTTGGCCAGCTTGAGGTGCCGCAGGTCTTTGAAGCCGGCGGGCAGTGGTATTGCCTGTTCTGCACAGCGGCCGAGCATTTTTCAAAGCAGCAGGCATTGGCGACGCCAGGTGGAGCGGTGACAGGCAACCACTATTTGATCGGCGACAGCCCGCGTGGCCCATGGCGCATAGCACCGGGCTTTCTGGATGGCGACCTGCCGTGCCGCCGTTATGCCGCCCGCATTGTGGACACGTCCGAAGGGATGATGATCCTTGGCTTTGCCGATCGGCCGGACGGGGTCGATTTTGTCGGCCATGTAATGGACCCCGAACCTGTTGTGGTCACTGCCGACGGCCTTTTGAAGATTACGCAACATATCAAAGCGGCGGAGTAGATTATGGCACAAGTAAAACTCCGCGATATCCGCAAAAGCTATGGTTCGGTCGAGGTCATCAAGGGCGTCGATATCGATATCGCAGATGGTGAATTCGTGGTCTTCGTCGGTCCCTCGGGCTGCGGTAAGTCCACCCTGCTGCGCATGATTGCAGGCCTTGAGGATATCACAGGCGGCACACTTGAAATCGACGGGGTGCGGGTGAATGATCTGGAACCGTCCAAGCGCGGCATCGCGATGGTGTTCCAGTCCTACGCGATTTTCCCACATATGACAGTGCGCGAAAACGTGGCATTCGGCCTGACGATCAACAAAGCGAGCAAGGCCGAGAAAACCAAAAAGGTCGCCGAGGCCGCCCGTATTCTGCAAATGGAGCATCTGCTTGACCGGCGCCCTTCGGAACTGTCGGGCGGACAGCGCCAGCGGGTTGCGATTGGTCGCGCCATCGTGCGCGACCCCAAAGTATTCTTGTTCGATGAACCCCTCTCTAACCTTGATGCCGCCTTGCGCATGGATATGCGGATGGAGATTGGCAAACTGCATCAGGACCTAGGTGCCTCGATGATCTATGTGACCCATGATCAGGTCGAGGCCATGACACTGGCCGACAAGATTGTGGTGCTCAAGGACGGCAAAGTCATGCAGGCCGGTGCGCCGATGGAACTTTATCATGAACCGGCAAACCTTTTTGTTGCCGGATTCTTGGGCGCACCTTCGATGAATTTTCTCAGTGTTACGGTCGATGCTGTCCATACAGACAAGGTCAGTGTCAGCAATGCCTCATTGGACCGGATCGACGTTCCAAGCAAAGGGCGCGCTTTCACAGTGGGACAAACCGCAACGCTTGGCATCAGGCCCCAATACCTGCGTCCGGTCGGCGATGGCCCGGGCAAGCTGCATGGCAAGGTGGTGTTGACGGAACGGCTGGGCAGCGAAACGGTCATTGATATTGCGCTTGCCAATGGCAGCAAGATCATCGCAGCCATTGCAGAGGATAGCGTCCAGACAACAGGCGCAATTGCCAATTTTGAATTCGATCCGGCACAAGCCCATATTTTTCCTGAAACAAGATGAGCAAAGATGTGAAGGGGTTTGCGCACCAGATGTTTGGTGACACCTTCACCGAAGTCGCTGCATTGGCCATATGTTGGTGACGCCGGCGCGGATCTATCCCCACAGTCCGGATTTTAACGGAGTTTCGGCTCTGGTTTGATGCCGGAAAGGTGGTCAGAGCAATTTGAAATCCAGGGCAAATATCAAGAACTGAACGACAAACGGCGCGCAAGATCCTTCAACAGCGCGGTTGCATGGGCTTGCCCCACTCCCGGAGAGTCACCATCGGCATAGAATCTGAGGATCAATGCCTCGTTCTGGGCAGGGGTCGTTTGCAATCGCAGCCGCGCACCGTCCTTTGTTTTGGCAATGACGGTCACCCGCACATCGCCAACGTCTTTTAATGTGATCGTTCCGACGGTGCCGAGCGGATGGGCAAACCCTTCAATGCGCAAGGTATCCCTTGTCAACGACCTGACCAGAACCGGCAATACAGCGTCGCTTGTAGTTAGAAAGGTTTCTTCTGGCACATCGGCAATGTGCCGTTCCCTGCGCGGCAATTCAACAAAGGCAATCAGCGTCATGACAAGCACAACGACGTTATTGAGTGTCCAGGACAACACAACAGACTTACCTTGTCCCGCGTCATTAAAAGCAAACCAGTCAGAAAACACGCCGATCAGCAGGCCGCCAATCGTCAAGAGCTACAAGATCAGGAAAGGCCGCAGCATGTCCCATTGGACGATAATCTGGCTACGATCGCCGCCTTTGGCTGTCACCTGGAAAGGGTGACCATGTGGTTGGATCAACCCCACCATGGCCGATCGCGAGATCGGGATGGCACCGAGAATTTGGCCGACATCGTTAAGGACCGGAGTAACCATACCGCGCGCAACGGCATTCATCGACAGCAGAATCCACAAGTAATAGACGCCGAAGAAACTGATGACATCGGCCACATCTGCATTAACGACCGTAATGTTGAAATACCAATAGAGCAGCGGGTACGTCAGTGCGGCAAGCCGGAATGGAAATGTGCTCAGCCAGTACAGGACGGCATCAATCACGCTCCAGCGGTCACTCAGACGCAGGTTATTGCGGGCAAACGGCCCCACGTGGCTGCGCGCGATCTGCATCATGCCCAGACACCAGCGCGACCGTTGCGTGACGTATTCTTTCAGACCCTCGGGGGCCAGACCTTCGGTCAGTGGTTCGTTCAGATAGGCAGTTTCCCAGCCATCATTGCGCAGAACAAGCGTCATCATGAAGTCTTCCGTGATGCTCTGCGTCGGAAATCTGCCAACATCCTGCACCGCTTTCCACCGCAGCACCGACGACGTACCGCAGCAAAACGCGATGCCCCATGCATCGCGCGAGGGCTGCAAATGGTCGAAGAAAAAGCGCTGTTCATCAGGATAGGACCGGCTAAGGCCAAGGTTATGCTGCACCGGATCGGCATTGAAAAAGTGCTGCGGCGTTTGGACAAGACCAATTCTGGGATCCTTGAACAGGGCAAGGGAGAGGCTGATAAATCCGCGATGGGGCACAAAATCGGCGTCTAGCACTGCTACAAAATCGGGCTGCACATCGTCTTGCGCCAACACGCGTAACGCATTGTTCATGTTGCCTGCCTTGGACCCTGCGTTGTTGTCGCGGGTCACATAACGGACGCCCTGTTCTGCACAATAGGTCCGTAACCAGTCGCGCCGACCGTCATCCAGAACCAGAATGTCGATGTTGGGATGGTTTAGCGCCTTGGCCCCGATGATCGTGCGCTCAAGAACCTCCAACTCTTCATTATAGGTCGCGATCAGGATCGCGACGCGCGGTGGCGCAGCCTGATCCCACCACTGCGCCTGATTGGTCGCGTCATCCCCGCGATGGCGAATGCGCGACAAGATGACAAAGGAGCTCAACGAACTGACAATCGCCAGAATCTCGAACCCCAAGAGGGACCAGCTTGCCAGACAGTCCAGCGTCAGACCCATCGGTGCGATGGTTTGCGTGGCACGCCACCAGATGTAGCGCAACGCCAGAACACCAGCGACGGCAAAAAGCGCACTGCGGTGCCAGCGGTTTTGCTTGTCGAACAAGAGCGGCAAAACAATCGCAACCCCCAGCACAAGGAGAACGCGGATCAGGCTGCTTTCCAGGTCGCTGAGATACAGGTAGTCTATCATCTCAGTTCAGAATATCCCGCACCCAATCCAACGGGCGTGTGTCAAAGAAGACCCGACCGGTTTGGCCCACGTTGAATTGCAGGTCCGGGTCTGTCCGCAGTTCAGGGACAAGAAGGGCAACGTCATAACGCTCTAGGTGTTTGGCTGACGGGGCAACCGCCAGATTGCGATAGATCGTTTCTGCGCTGGCACCTGCGAGGCGGGTAATAGTGCCATCATAAATGGTGCTTTGGCCGTCCAGCCTGAACTTTGCGATCTGGCCGACTCGCAGCCGGTTATAGATGTTGTCCGCGACTGACAGCGTCACCAAAGATGACTGGCACACCAGCAGTGTCACAATATCCTGCCCGCGCTGAACGACTTCTCCGTCTTCGGCAAGAACCTGCCACAGCAAACTATTGGTCGGGGACGCGATCTGTGCGCTGGAGAGCAGTGCAACACGGTTTTCTTCTGCCGCAATGCGTGCATCGATCGCGGCAAGCCGCTGACGCGCTTCGACCAAGTACACATCCAATTCGTTCCGGCCAATACGAGTGTCCGTCCGTGGGCTGCGATTTGCCAGCACTTCGGCATCTGCGCCGGTGTTGTCTGTTCTGCTGTTTGTCTCATCGGGTGCAAAAGCGGAAAGACGGTCGATCTCGGCTGTCGCAAAGACCTGTTCCATGCGCAGATCGTTCAAGCGCACTGTATCTGCCAGCGGATCAGTGAGAGCGGCAAACACCTCATCTGCGTTGAAAGCAGAGCCGAGAGTTCGCCTCGGCATATCGAGTGTGCCCGCGATAGGGGCACGCACGGTGGAAAGACGCGCATTCAGAACTGCATCTGAACTGACACCGGTAATCTGTTCGCCGACAATGACCCACAGGGCGAACAGGATCACTGCCATACCCACAAAAAGCCGCCCGATCCGCAATGTCATCTCCACTGTTCCAATGGGAACTGCACTGTGAAGCGACCAGCTTGGTATTTCGCTCAGATCTTATTCATGCTTTGGACAGAATTAAGGCAAACTCAGTAAGTTTGAGGGTTTCAAAGCATGACTGGCAAAGCACCCCTAATCGGCAACTTACCCAAACTGTTTTGTCACTCTCGCGTATGTCGGCGCGACGACCGGACGTTACAATCCTACCCCGCCCTGAGCGACCGCAAGAACAAACCAATCCCGCCGACCAGCAGCACCAGAATAACAATCAGGTCAAAGGCGCTCATCCGTGCCAGTTCCAGCGTCATGTTGGCGATGACCCCAAAGATCAGCGCGACCAATGCCGCGCCCGCGATGCCCCAGCCGAACCAGTTTCTGGAGTTGTAAAAGATCATCCCGACCCCGAACATGAACGGGATCAGCACCATCCCCGAAGTGATGGGTACGCCACCGATGCCGAAGACGCGCGAGCCAAAACCGAAATTCGGGCGCACTACGATCCCGTTGAGCAGCAAATAACCGCCACCCACCATCATGATCAGCCCGATCAGAAAGCTGCCGGTTCCGCCGTCACTGCCACCTGCGCCACGTGCCATCTTTGTCTCCTATGACATGGGTTCAATGCCTACTACCTAGGGGCAAGACCGCCTAAAAACCAGACCCGTTCTTGGGAGCGCGGATGCACCACGCAATCACCGCGCCACCCGCCTATGTCCGCGCTTTGAGGGCGTCCATCAGCTCGGTCAGCAATTTTATGTACATCTCGCCCTTCAGTTTGCCGTTCTCATCGAACTCGTTGGATGAATTGGCAACCAGTACTTCCGGCCCCTGAAGGATATCAGGGCGGAAGGGTGTCATAGCCAGACGTAGCGAGAATTGCGAGCGTTCGCCGCCCGCCCGCCCACCGGCGGCGGACATGATCGCGACAGGCTTGCCGTTCCACGGGCCACCCTTTGTCCGGCTGACCCAGTCAAGTGCGTTCTTGAGCGCCCCAGAGAGCGCCTTGTTATATTCCGGCGTTGCAATAATCACGGCGTCGGCCGCTGCAATCTGGTCCGCAAGCGTCTGAACCGCAGCAGGGATGCCCTCTGCTTCTTCCAGATCTCCGTTGTAGAGCGGAAAATTGATGTCGCCTTCAATGAAGGTCTCTGCATCAAAAATTGCGGCAGCGTTCCGCATGAGCAGTGTATTTGTCGACGCCTTGCGCAGCGACCCCGAAATTCCAAGAAGAGTTGTCATAGGTGATCCTTTCTGTTTGAGCGATGACCTAACCCGATTGTCCGATTGCGCAACCCGTAGAACTGGCACATGATCCTCTGCAAAAGCGCAGGGAGGCAGAAATGATCCGTCATGGTGGGAAAATACTGAGCGATCAGTTGGTTAAACTTGGCGTGCGCCGCGTTTTTTCCGTACCGGGGGAAAGCTTTCTGGCTGCACTTGACGGGCTATATGACAGTGGAATTGCAAATATTGTCTGCCGTCAGGAAGGCGGTGCCGCGATGATGGCAGAGGCTTACGGCAAGATGACCGGCCAGCCTGGTGTCTGTTTTGTTACCCGCGGGCCGGGGGCGACCAATGCCAGCGCAGGCATCCATATCGCGATGCAGGACAGCACGCCCATGGTTTTGTTCGTGGGGCAGATCGACAACCGCCACACCGACCGCGAGACTTTTCAGGAAATCGACTATCGGGCTGTCTTTGGCGGCTTGGCCAAATGGGTGGCGCAGGTGGACCACACCGACCGGTTGCCCGAATATATCGGCCGCGCGTTTCGTGTCGCGATGTCAGGCAGGCCTGGTCCTGTGGTTCTGGCGCTGCCGGAAAATATGCTCAGTGCGCAGGCAGATGTGCCTGATTTGCGCCTGACCGAACCCATAGACCAAGAGGTGCCCCGCGCTGCCACCAATGCGATCATGCATGTGCTGGCGCAAGCGCAAAAACCACTGGTCGTGGTCGGTGGCCCGCATTGGAGCGCACAGGCGCAGGCCGATCTGCAAGTCTTTGCCGAAAGCCAGCAGGTGCCTGTGGCTGTTGGGTTCCGCAGACAGGATTACATGGACAACCACCATGCCTGCTATGCCGGTGATCTGAATGTAGGGATCAATCCGCGCCTTGCTGCACGGGTACGCGACGCCGATACGCTGATCCTGCTCGGCACGCGCTTTGGCGATATCGAAACGCAAGGCTATACGCTTGTTGACCCTGCGGACCCGCAAAAGACGATTGTCCATGTTCATGCGGATGCCGATGAAATCGGGCGGGTCTATGTGCCCGATCTGGGGGTCGTGGCGACCGCACCGGCGATCTTGCGGGGACTGGCGAATGCGTCGCCTGCCGGGGCATGGCCTGACTGGACGGGGCAGGCGCGCCGCGATTACGAGGCATGGTTGACGCCGCAAGAAAGCCCCGGTGCGCTGAAACAGGAAGCAGTGATCAAATGGCTGTCCGACCATCTGCCGGACAATGCGATCGTTACGAACGGTGCGGGCAATTACGCCGCGTGGTTGCACCGTTACTTTGTCTACAAGAAATACCGCACCCAGCTTGCGCCCACCTCTGGGTCTATGGGCTATGGGTTTCCGGCATCGGTGTCCGCATCGCTGGAACACCCCGACAGGACAGTGGTTTGCCTTGCAGGTGACGGGTGTTTCCAGATGACCTGCAACGAGTTGTCGACCGCTGTGCAGCACGGGGCAAGGCCGATTGTGGTGGTAATGAACAACGGACGATACGGGACGATCCGGATGCATCAGGAAAAACACTACCCGGGTCGGGTGTCGGGCACGGCCTTGGCCAATCCAGACTTTGCCGCGCTTGCCCGTGCCTATGGCGGGCATGGCGAGGTGGTGACTGCGACCGCTGATTTTGCACAAGCCTTTGCGCGTGCGCAGGCGGCGGGGACCGTCGCCGTAATTGAATGCAAGGTGGACGAAGAGGCGCTGACGACCGGATCAACGCTGAGTGCTGTGCGGGCGGCTGCGCAACAGGGCCAAGGCTAGACCTCTTGCCAGAAAGTCACGCTGTTTTCCTGCCAGTCGTTGCGATGCAGCAGGGGGGTATCGTCGTCTGACGCGGCCTTGCCAAGGCAAAGATAGCCGGTCAGGCGCCATTCTTCCGGCACGGCAAGTGTCGCGGCGATACTGTCAGGATCAAGGATCGATACCCAGCCGAGCCCAAGGTTCTCGGCCCTTGCCGCAAGCCACAACGTATGGATCGCGGCCACTGTCGAATAATCCAGCATCTCGGGCATGGTCTGGCGGCCAAGCCCCGCACCGGTCTGCGGACGTGTTTCGGTAAAGACAGCCAGATGCACTGGCGCTTCCCTTAGTCCCGCCAGTTTCAAATTGTTATAGCGGGCGCGCCGCTTATCATCATAGATCGCGGCGGCCTTGGCGTTCGCCGCCTCGAAATTCGCTATCACCGCATCGCGCAGCGCCGGGGTCATGACGTGCAGCACCCGCCAAGGCCGCGCGTTGCCAACCGACGGGGCCAGATCCATCGCCGCGCGCAGCCTGTCCAGCACATCATCGCCAATCGGGTCGGGCAGAAAGTGCCTGACATCGCGCCGCCAGCGCAGGATATCGGTCAGGGCGTCACGATGTGCCTGTGTAAGATGCATCTAGCGCTGCACCCATTTGTCCGCCTGTGACGGCAAGAACGCCTCGACCGCTGCGGTGGCGATGACAGCGGTATCGCCTGTTTCGGGGTTGGGCACGTTCAGACCTCCTTTGGTTACATGCACCACGGCCCGACCGCGCGGCAAACCTGCCGTCAGTGCCGCGGTGTCGATCCTGTCAGGTTCCTGCACGCCGACCGTGACTTGCACCCGCATTTCGCTATGGGGCAGGCCGATGCTTTCAAAAATCGGAAGCGTCGAATGGCGGATCGCATCCTCGATCGCGCGGGCTGCGGCCTTTTGATAATCCATCCCGTGCAGATCGTTGCCCATCCCCATTTCGATAATGACACGCTGTTCCATCATTTGCGCTCCATGTTGAAGGACATGTTGATCGCAACATTGGCGATGACGGTCGGGTTACCGTCGGGGCGTGGAACATCCAACCCGCCATGATGGACGGTGATTGTCGGCTGGCCGTAGGGAAAAATATCTTTCAGGCTTTCGGTATCCACGCGGTCGGGCTGCTGCACGCCGATCTGCACGTCAATCAGCATCGCCTCTTTTGCAAAGCCGAAGAGTTCCGCCATGTTGATCGAATTATGCCAAAGCGCATCCTGCAATGCGCGCCGCGCGGCTTGGGTATAGTCCTGCCGGCGCAGGCTGGAGCCCATACCGAATTCGGTCAAGACGCGGTGTTTTGGCATCCCGTTTCTCCTTGCTGCAATCGTCAGCAAAGACTTAACAGACTAGGCAGGCAAGAGCGAGAACCGACGGAGTTGTTTATCCCATTGCAGTCGCGCGTTGCGCGCCAAACGCTGGCAGCTATCATCAAGCCCCATCCGGTTGGACCATCGGGCCATCGACCGGACAGGAATAGCGTGAATGTCGCCAAATCCGTCTACAAGCACACATTCCCGCGGACCCAGAACTCCGCCTACATCGCGATGACCGAACACAAAATTGCTTGGGTTCATGTCACTGGCGCGAATGTTGCTTTTGTAGATGCGCGAGATTGTGTCGTTCAAAAGATCGACATCGTCTTGGGTCAGGCTGTTTGCCCTGACTTTTTGCCCCAACGTGGAACCGAGGGTCCCATCTTCTTCCATCACCCGCTCTGTCAGGCAGCCCAGACCAAGATTGGTCTGAACAAAGCCGTACATATGCGAAATCGGTGTCACGAATTCGGGTCCTGATGGGTCAGCATGACCCGCATGTATTCTCCGTACTCTTTGCGTATCTGGCGCAGCCGCGTGTCAGGAAACCAGCGATCCATCACGCCACCGAAGCTTTGCCGCCTCGGCTGGTCGTCGGCGGACCGCAAGACTTTGACTAGTCTGCTTTTGTCATGCGGATGCAAAAACACCGCACGCTGCACGCCACGGGCGACTAAACTGGCAAGATTGAGGGTCAGGGCTAAAGGCATGCCGTTCAGAATACACACTGAACTGAACGGTTCAATTCACGTTTTCGTCAAACTGTTACAAAGGCAGGGATCGTTTCGCAGACCTGCCAGTGAAGCCGCCGTTATCTAGAACTCTACCCCGATCTGCGCCTTGATCCCCGACCGGAAGGGATGTTTGACCAGTTCCATCTCTGTCACCAGATCGGCCAGTTCGATCAGGTCTTCGTGCGCATTGCGGCCCGTCAGCACCACATGGGTCATCGGCGGTTTGTGGTCGCGCAGAAAGGCCACGACCTCGGCGATATCAACGTAATCATAGCGGATCGCGATGTTGATCTCATCCAGCAGGACCATGTGGTTGGTTTCGTCCAGAATGAGTTCCTTGGCCTTGGCCCAAGCGGCCTGCGCCATTTCGGTGTCGCGGGATTTGTCCTGTGTTTCCCATGTGAACCCTTCGCCCATGGTGTGAAAGGCGCAGATATCGGTGAATTTGGACAGGATCAGGTCACGCTCGCCGGTGGACATGCCCCCTTTGATGAACTGCACAACAGCGCATTTCATGTCATGGGCAATGCAGCGGAAGATCATGCCGAAGGCGGCCGAAGACTTGCCTTTGCCTTTGCCGGTATGCACGATGACCAGACCTTTCCGGTCGGTCTTGGTTGCCATGATCTTGTCGCGGGCGGCCTTTTTCTTGGCCATCTTCATGGCGTGGCGGTCGGTATCTTCTGTCATTGTCATCCCTTTCGTTGGTGGGTCGCACCCAGCCTACAGCAATCCGGCGATCCGCGCCCGCGCCGAGTTTGATTTCGGTTGCCACAGGTTACGGTCGATCGCCTCTTGCAGGCGCTGGGCAATTTCCCGCAGCGCCGGTGCATTGGCATCGGCGATAAAATCGCGGGTCGCGTCATCCTTGATAAAGGCTTCTTCGACAAGATCGAAATGGTGATTGCGCACCGCCCCTGTGG
>CAYGMX010000002.1:0-13300 GCA_964351055.1 uncultured Loktanella sp.
GTTCAGCACGATTGCATAAGGCGACACATAGCGCCGGAAACTTTCGTTCAGCGAGGAGCCCACAGCCAAAGAAAGGCCAAATGCGCCGCCAATCAGGAACCCTGCAAAGGCTTCGTAGAAGGTGATTGCGAAATGGCGATAGATGGTTCGGTTTTCGACATAAAGATCCCAAATGCTGGCTGCGATGGCGTGCGGCGGCGGCAGCAGGATCACGTCGATCAGGCCCACAGCAGCGGCGGCTTCCCATAGGGCGATCACACAGGCGAACACAAACAGATGCTTCAGGAGCGGCTGCACGTAGGGGGTTATGCGATCCATCATGCGCGGTCTCCCATCTTGGCGCGCCACGACGACAGGCGCTTGCGGCCAACCGCTTCGATGCGGTCGCGGTCCGCCCAGAAGATGATGAAGCGGTCCACCGCCTCCATGCCCCGAAAGATAAAATAGCCCAGTGCACTAAGTGTCAGGACGCAGACAAAGGCTGACGCCATATTCAACGTGCCGGTATATTGCGTGATCAACACACCCAGTCCGGCGTTTGATGCGATGAATTCCGCCACCAACGCACCACCCAGCGCAGAGGCCATCGCAAGCCGCAGTCCTGCCGAGATTTCGGGCAAGGCTGACGGAAACAAGAGCTTGCGAAAGGTCTGGATTCGCGTGGCACCCATCGACCGGAACATTTCGATCTTGTCACGGTCGACACTAATCATGCCATTGAGCGTGTTCACGAAGGGCGCGAAAAAGCAGACCAGCATCACGATTGCTGTTTTTGAGGTCCAGCCGAACCCGAAAGCGGCAATGATGACCGGGCCGATGGCGATCCTTGGGGTCGCCTCCAATACGATGACATAGGGTTTGAGGTAGCGCCGCAAGCGGTCGGACATGCCAACACAGATCGCAAGGCCAATACCCAGCACAGACCCCGCCGCAAACCCGACGACAACGGCAAACATCGTTAATCCAAGGTGAGGCCAGATATTGCCCTGTGTGATGTAGAGGCGCCAAAATCCGTCAAGGATCGCACTGGGATAGGGGAAAAAGAGCGGATCAAGCCATTCAAGACGGCACGCGAGTTCCCAAGCTGAAATCAGCGCCACAAAGATACCCAGATGCCTCGCAATGATCGCGCGCGACCTGTTTTTCGGTGCCGGAAGTGCCAGATCGGTGATCTCGGTCATACACTTTCTCCGAATGTATCGCGGACCTGCGATACCAGAGCGTTGAATTCCGGGCTTTGCTGGATCGAAGGTGGCCGTGGGCGTTCAAACGGAACCTCGACAATACCGGCCACGCGACCGGGGCGCGGGGTCATCACGAACACACGGTCGGCAAGATAGATCGCCTCGCCGATGTTGTGTGTGACAAAAAGCGTGGTCGCCTTCACCTCCGAAACGATCCGCATCAGTTCGACGTTCAGATGTTCGCGGGTGAATTCGTCAAGTGCGCCAAATGGTTCATCAAGCAAAAGAATGTCGGCACCCGTTTGCAACAAGCGTGCCAATGCAACGCGTTGCTGCATCCCCCCCGACAGTTGTGCGGGAAAGGAAAACGCAAAATCCTTCAACCCCACCAGTTCAAGCAAGTCCATTGCCTTGCGGCGGTCTGCGTCAGTGACGCTTCCGGCAATCTCGGATGGCAACAGTACGTTTTCTATTGCCGTCCGCCAGTCCAGCAAGGTCGGTTTCTGGAACATCATCGACACCGAAGGATCGGGCCCCGTCACGGCGCGGTCATGCACGGTAAGTTGCCCCGAACTCCGTTCGAGCAATCCTGCAACCATCCGCAGAAGCGTTGACTTGCCACATCCCGATGGACCCACAAGCGAGATGAACTCGCCTTGCTTGATTTCAAAGTTGGCGTCTTCGACAGCAACGATCGTGCCGTTTGAAAAGGTCTTGGCCACGTCCCGGGCGGCAATCACCGATTTCTGGTCTCTGGGTGCCGGAGCTTTGGCTGCTGTCGGTGTCATGAGGTATTTATCCTACAGGGTTTTCTAACGCGCCAAGTCCGGTAATGGACACGCGCATCTTATCCCCGGGCTTAAGATATCTGGGTGGCTGGAAACCGATGCCGACACCCGCGGCAGTGCCAGTCGCGATGATGTCTCCGGCCCGCAGTGTCATTGTCGCACTCATTGTTTCGATCAACGTCGGCACGTCAAAGATCAGATCGGAGACACTTGCCTTTTGGCGGACTTCGCCATTGATTTCGGTGACCAGTTCCATTTCGGATGGCGCGCCAGCCTCGTCGGCGGTGACCAGCCAAGGCCCCATCGGACAGAAGGTGTCCAATCCTTTGCCGATAATCCATTGGCCGTGCCGCCGTTGCAATTCGCGCGAGGTGACATCGTTGATGATGACGTATCCAAAGACATAGTCCATCGCCCTGTCCTTGCTCACCTTGAAAGCGTCTTTGCCGATCACCACGCCCAGTTCGCCCTCGTAATCGACAGTCTCGGTATGGTCCAGCGATGCAAGGACCATCGCATCAGGCCCCACGACACTTGCTGGCGGCTTGGTAAAGACTACCGGATGCGGTGGCACTGCCTCCTTGCTGGAACTGTCAAAGCCGGAACCGTGGAATTCGTCAGCATGGGCAAAGTAATTCTTGCCAACGCAATAGATCGCACCGCGCGGGTCAGGAATAGGGGCCAGAAGCGCGACCTGTCCAACCGGAAGCCGTTGGCCATCGCCATTGCCCCATGTGGCGATTTCGCCCGATGCAATGGCGTCCTGAACGGCTGTGCGCCCCTCGGCGCAGATGCGCACTTCATCATTTTCAAGAACGCCGGCGGCAACCGAACCGTTTATTGCGAAGCTTACGATTTTCATTTTCTCGATACTTTCTAGTTTTATCGATAAAGGAGAAACATATCTTGCAGCCCCTGTCAATTCCGAAGCATTGTTAGCCATGGACACTCTTCTTGCATCACTCTCTGACGACACGGCATCCACGCTCACTGACGAAGCTTGGGCCAAACTGCGTCGTGATATTGTGCTTGGCGTGCGGGCCCCGGGTGAAAGGCTGAGAATAGAAAGAATTCGAAAGCTTTACGGAATAGGGCCGACACCGCTGCGCGAAGCGTTACAGCGTCTTTCAACCGAAGGTCTGGTCCTTGCAGACGGGAATCGCGGGTTTACGGTGGCACCACTTGATCCCGAAGAGTTTGCGGACCTCACGCGCGCCCGAATCGCTGTCGAGCGCGAAGCGCTGCGGCTTTCCATTATGCAGGGCAAAAGTGACTGGGAGGCAGAGGTCGTCTCGGCGAGTTATTTGATGGCAAAGGCAGACCGCGAAATCCGGCCAGGCACAGACGAGTGGGAGCAGGCCAATACAGCATTTCACCGCGCCACAGTTTCGGCCTGCGGGTCCAGCTGGCTTTTGAAAGTGCGCGACGGTCTGCATACGCTGGCAGAACGGTACCGACGTGCCTCTGTCAGCAGTGAAAGAAGCCAGAGGGATCTGGGCGCAGAGCACAAGGCCATATCAGAGGCCGTCCTTCAGCGTGATGCAGACACTGCCGCAGACCTCATATCCTCCCACTACGGCAAGACAGAGTTTGAATTGCGGACGGTTCTGTCTCGGGGCTAAGCCAGTGTGAGCCTGCGAGTTATTGTCCCTTCAACAAGAAGGGCAAAGCGGCGGCACCTTTCCACCTCCCAGATCGCTCATGAATTGAATTGGGGCCGACAGGCAGGACAAGAAACAAATGCAGGCATTTCTCACATTCTGGATGAATGACCGATGCGCGCATTCTGGCGGAGGAGGTGTCCGCCGAATGGTGTTCCAGCTTGTTCCGCTAAGTCCCTAAAATAAAGGATTTTTGGTGAATACTTGTCTTGATTGTTCCTAGATTGCCTCCCATATTCCTACTATAAATGGGGGACGGAATGGCGGATAATTATACTGGTAGTCGAACTAGCAAATCAGGCAAGCACCCCGACAAGGCGCTGTCAGCCGCATTTGTTCGCACAGTAACCACCCCCGGCAAGTACACCGACGGGCAGGGCCTAATCCTCAAGGTTGACCCGTCAGGCGCGCGGCGTTGGGTTCAGCGCATTACCATTCGCGGAAAACGAACCGAAATAGGCATCGGACCGGCATCACTAGTAGGGTTGTCCGAGGCGAGGGAAGTTGCGCTGGCAAATCGCAAGTTGGCGCGCCAAGGCGGTGACCCTTTGAAAGCAAAGCGAGAAGCGGAGGCAATTCTGACCTTTGATGAAGCAGCTCGCAAGGTCCACGCAATCCACAAACCGACATGGCGCAATCCGAAACATGCGGCTCAATTCATCTCTACTTTAGAAACCTACGCCTTCCCCCGTCTTGGTCAGCAACGCATCACAGATATCAACACATCAGATGTCTTGGCCGTGTTGCAGCCAATCTGGCTGGAGAAGCCAGAGACCGCGCGGCGTGTAAGGCAGCGGATCGGCACCGTCTTGAAGTGGGCAATCGCAAAAGGTTGGCGGCAGGACAACCCTGCCGACGCAATCGCAGAAGCTCTGCCAAAGCAAACAAATGCCGTGAAGCACCGTAAGGCGCTACAGTACGAAGAGGTGGCAGGCTGTCTAGAAGCGGTGAGAGCATCGGGCGCGACCACGGCCACCAAACTGGCTTTGGAGATGGTTGTACTTACCGCGTGCCGTTCCGGTGAGGTTCGCTTGGCTGATTGGTCCGAATTTGACTTGGAAAAGTCGGGTTGGACTATCCCGGCCCACCGAATGAAAGCAGGTAAAGAACACCGTGTGCCATTGTCTGTGAGGGCGCTGGAAATATTGGAGGCCGCTAGGGCGCTGGGCGATGGAAACGGGCTTGTGTTTCCCGGTACGCAAGCGGGCAAGCCATTGTCAGACATGACCCTATCCAAGTTAGTTAAAGAGTTGGGCTTTGACGCAGACGTACACGGTTTCCGGACGTCCTTTAAGACGTGGTGTCAGGAACGAACAAATGCACCTCGTGAAGTGTCAGAGGCGGCATTGGCTCATACAATACAGAACAAAGCAGAGGCGGCTTATGCCCGGTCTGATTTTTTTGACAAGCGCAGGAAGCTGATGGAACGGTGGGACCTATATCTGAGCAAAAGGGTAAAACTGGCCAGAGTCATAGTTCGAGCTTTGAAATGAAGAAAGCCATTCCGCGCGAGCAAGCCCTAGCTTCTACCAAAGACCTTCTCGAACATGGATATAGGGTCGCAATGCAATCTGATAAAGCAATGGGCAGCCTTTTGATTGCGTTTCCAAAAGGCGTTATTCCAACATTTGAACGTGACGGTAGCCTCAAAAGCGTTGCTCTTGTCCCCGATGGATCCGGCCATATTCACAAGCTCCTGAGCGAAGCGAACGAGAGTGTAAACGCCTTCGATGCTGTTCTGGCATGGGCATCGGCACATCTCGTAAACAGCGGCTCAATTCCTGACAAAGACGTTCGTGCCTTCGTCGCAGCGCACCTTTTGGACAAAAAGAAGAGACCGACTAAAGGCGGCCGCCGGTCAAGAGAAGCAAGGCATCAACAGAGGCATGCACTTTTGAGGCATGCGGTCGCTCAGCTTGAAGGAATGGGTTTTACTGCGACCCGAGGCGACGCCTCCGATCACCAAGATAGCGCATGTGACATTGTTGCTGAAGCAATGGCCCAACTACGTTTTTCGCCTCAGTCGTTCAATCACATCAAGGAAATTCTCTCCAGCGGTGACCGGGTAGGTTTTTCTTAGTAGAATAACCGCCATGCAATTATCTCTGTCTTCTTCCACAAGGTTCCTACAAAAACTGAAAGGAGCCGAGATGACAGACGAAAATCCGATTGCTACTCGAATGAGGGAATTAGTAGCTGAACGCCACCTCCGTCGCCCAGCCGTTGAGGCAGCGACGGGTCTGAGCCGCAGTTCAATCTATGCCATGATGGACAGCGGTGATTTCCCCCGCCCCATCCGCATTGGTAAACGTGCCGTAGCATGGCCACAAAGCGCCATTGAGGCTTGGTTGGCCGACCGCCCAGCGTCCATTGGCGGCAAATAAACAACGCCCATGCAGTCATAAAACTGGCGCGGGCGCTGGGTAGCCTTCAGACCTTCCAGATACCGCGCTGCAATCCACAAGACAAGGATTCAGTAAATGAAAATCCAAGTAGCGCTCTTCCAGGGCGAACAATCCCGCACGTTTGATCTTAAGGGCCGCTCAGGTTGGGCAATGGTGCAACTTATCGAAGCTAGCGCAAAGGGCGTCACTCCTATCACGCGCCCTGCCTCCCGCTGGTCGGCTTATGTGTTCTATCTTCGAGACCTTGGCATCCGGATAGAAACCATCCGGGAGCCGTACGAAGGCAACTATACCGGCACCCATGCTCGCTACGTCCTAACCTATGGAGCAGAGGTGCAACTTCCGGGGACTGAGGTATGGATATGAAAACCAAACGCTCCGCACCGCTTTTGGCACCCGTTTCCCCCTTTCAGCGCCACCTGATCCACAAGCACAACCTGCCCGAACATTGGGCGCGGACCTATGACGAACTGCGCGGGGGTCATCGTTAATGGCAAAATCCTACAAACACCATAAGAAAGGCCAGCCTGCCTTTGTACAGCTTTTCCATTGGATGATGGCAACGGAGGCGTGGGAAACCATGCCTCCTGGCCCTCGAACGCTCTACCTTGAGCTCAAGAAACGCTACAACGGCCATAATAACGGCGAAATATTTCTAAGCCACCGGGATGCGGCTGCGGCGTGCAGCGTCCACCGCAACACGGTCGGCAACTGGTTTAAAACTCTAGAAGAACGCGGCTTTATTGTTCAAACAAAGGGTCCTCACCTCGGACCCAATGGTGTAGGTATTGCCCCGACATGGGCGCTGTCAGAATATCCAACCAAAGACGGATTGAGAGCGACTCTGGCGTTCAAAAAATGGAAAAGCCCCGCATAAAATTAGCACATCGCAGGCACAAAAACTGTGCATGGATAATTGGCGGCCAAAGCCATGCACAAAAACTGTGACGGATTGGCAGGTTAAAACCCCTGTGAACCGTCACAATAAACAGGACATATATACATCTAGCCATAGGCAGACGCGGTCGTAGAGTCCTATCCAAGAAAGGGGTTTAAGGCTGCGGCAGAGCAATTGTGGGCAACTTCGGCAGAATGGGGTGGGTTGAGCATGAAAAATGACGGCAAGGCCAAACTTTACGTCGCATCGATGCGGCTTCGAAAGAAGGTCGAGATGCTCTTCGCCCATCTCAAACGCATTCTCGGCCTCGGAAGGCTCCGATTACGTGGACCATGCGGAGCAAATGACGAATTTCTCCTCGCAGCAACCACCTAAAACCTCCGTAAACTCGCTAAGGTCTTTCCTGCTTTGCAGCTAACGTGCAGAGCCCGATAAAAAAGGCACTCGCGCTCTAAAACTCACACCATTTTGGCACCAGCAAAACGTTGTTTTTCCACAGAATGGGCGGAAACCGGACTTTCGCTGCAAGTGCGAGATTGAAAGGGCAGCGCGAAGAAAGCGGACGATCGGAGCTGCGCCCCAGTTTCTACGATGTGCAAACGCAGCCAAAGTCGGCAGTGAGCCCAATCTGACCAATGCTGCGCCACGCTTCAAAGGTCGCTTTGGCGTGACGCGTCAATCAATTTGATGATCGCAACGAATAAGTCACATGGGTGTTATCAATTACCTGCTGAGGTCAGCGGAAAAAAGACGCATCGTTCGCGGCTCTGCGATCCTCAGTCGCGTTGAACGCAAATTGCTCACTTTCCTATGGTAGATCCGGTCCACCTTTGGGTCGCCGGGATGATACGACATTGAACTACGATCCATCACGCCCTCCACGACCAGCATTGCGAAAGAGTCGTGTCGCGCTGAACATCTGTTCAAGTTCTTCGATACGAGCGCGCGAAGGAACATGACTACGGCGCTGGATGTCGGCGATTAGAGCCTCGACAAGATACATAATCACGATGGTGCTATCCCACGCAGACGGCGCTTCGACATGAACGCGAAATGTGTAGGTTGCAAGCGATGCGGCGGGCGATCCCCATTGGTCCGTGAAAAGAACGATTGCAGCGCCTCTTGCCTGTGCAATTTCGACCAGTTTCAGGATGTGTTTTTCATAGCGCCGGATGTCAAAGACGATCAGGACTGAGGATTGGGTCACATCCAGTAAATACTGCGGCCAGACGTTGGGCGATTGCGAAAGCAAGGTCACGCCGGGCCGGATGATTTGCAGATGGTTGAAAAAATAATCTGCATTTGACCGCGTAATCCGCCCGCCCGCCAGAAACAGCGATCGTTCTGGATCGGCCAGAAGGGCTGCGACAGCATCGAACTGCGTCGTATCCAGACGCTCGAGCGTGTCTTGCAGGTTCACCGACAGGCTTTGGGCCATTGCGTTCAGAATATGTGCTGTCGATGCCTGCGCGATCCAGCCGTCATGCTTTGCCATCGGTTTGCGGATACGTTCCGACACTTCGTCGCGCAGGGCCTTTTGCAGATCGGGAAAGCCGTCAAACCCTAGTTTGCGGGCGAGCCGGATGATCGTCGGTGTCGATACGTCAGCAGCCTTCGCCAATTTGGTGATGCTTTGTAGGCCGGGCACCGGATAATCCCGCAGAAGGGCTGATGCCAGTCGCCGTTCGGTCGGCGTCAGATCCTGCATCCGGTCGTGCAACATATCTTTGATAAGCGCCGTTTTCATGACCAAACCCGCCTGTCCCTGGTTGTTTTGCAAGCCCGCTAAAGAACAATTCTTGACAAGTGTTTACGCGCTGTAGACAAAATTTCAATATGATTCCGGGTGTATCAACGCCTGACAGTTTGCTTGAAAATGCGCGGGGGCGTGGGGACGATGACGGATAATCCGGCTTTGGAAATACACGGCGCGCAGGTATCTGGCCCAGTGCAGGGCCCCGGTGTTGTGTTTATTTGCGAACACGCCAGCGCGGATATTCCCGCAACCTATAACGACCTTGGGCTGGCACCCGCAGACAGGTTCAGTCATGCCGTGTTGGACATTGGCGCGCTGCATCTGGCGCAGGTGATGCGTGACGCGCTTGGGGCGCCACTGGTGGCCGGGGCTGTGTCGCGACTGGTCTATGACTGCAACCGTCCCCCGGATGCGCCCAGCGCAATCCCCGTTCAGGTCGAACGAATTGCCGTTCCGGGCAATCGTGATCTGACACCCGCCATGCGCGCCGTGCGCGCCCGATCGGTCTATGTGCCCTTTTCCAAAGCGGTCGCAGACGTTTTGGACGCACAACAGCGCCCGCCCGCAATCGTGACCGTGCACAGTTTCACGCCAACGTGGAACGGTGTCGCACGGACAACACAACTGGGCCTGCTGCATGACGATGATCCCACCCTTGCGCGGCGTATGCTTGCGTTGGCACCACCTCACACCACGCTCGTTGCCGAACTCAACGCGCCGTATTCTGCCAGCGACGGCGTGACCCATACCTTGCGCCGATTTGCCACTGCGGCGGGCCTGTCCTCTGTGATGATCGAAGTCCGCAATGATCTGATCGACACCTTGGCCAAAGCCCAAACCGTCGGGCGCGCCCTTGCCGCCATTCTAACCGACGCGCTTGAGGTTCAAACATGCTGACCGCCATCCGCCTGATCGACCGCTTCAATTATCGGCTGGGCCGGATCACGATGTACGGCATCTTTGTCATGATGGGCATCATGGCGTGGTCGGTCATCACCAAGGCCCAAGGCCTGCCCGCTCTTTGGACGTTGGAAACAGCACAGTTCGCGATGGTAGCTTATTACGTCCTTGGCGGACCCTACTCGATCCAGATGGGCGCGAATGTGCGGATGGACCTGATTTATGGTGAATGGTCGCTGCGGCGAAAAGCGTGGTGGGATTTGTTCACTGTCCTGTTCCTGTTGTTCTACCTTGGTGTTCTGATCTACGGCGCCGCCGCATCAAACGCATACGCGCTAGGTTATTATGGACGGGAACCGTTCGCGTTCTTTTGGGGGCTTATCACCGGAAGCGCCGAAATTGGCCGCCTCGAAGTGTCGCGGTCGTCTTGGAAACCACCGCTGTGGCCGATCAAATCCATCATGCTTTTGGGGTTCTTTTTGATGTTTTTGCAATGCCTGTCCGAGTTGTTCAAAGACATCCTGCGCCTGCGCGGCCAATGGGATGAACCCCATGGCAATATGCAGGATACGTCGCCCAAAGCAGGAAACGCCTGATGCTGACTGACCTGTCGTCCGAGGGCATCGCCCTGTTCATGTTCGCTTCCATGATGCTGATGTTGCTGACTGGGCAACGGGTGTTTGGCGCAATCGGCTTTGTGGCAGTGGTTGCAGCACTGGGACTTTGGGGGGATCGCGGGGGTTTTGACATCGCGTTTTCCGCATAGATCAAACTGATGGGCTGGTATCCTCTGCTGACCCTGCCGATGTTCATTTTTATGGGCTACGTGCTGTCCGAAAGCCGGATCGCTGATGACCTCTACCGGATGTTCCATGTCTGGACCGGCGGGTTGCCCGGGGGCCTTGCGGTTGGGACAATTGGGCTGATGGTGCTGATATCTGCGATGAACGGCTTGTCCGTTGCGGGCATGGCCATCGGGGCGACTATTGCGCTGCCCGAGTTGCTGAAACGTGGCTACGACAAACGCATGGTCACTGGCGTGATTCAGGCAGGATCGTCGCTCGGCATCCTTGTGCCACCCTCCGTCGTTCTCGTGCTCTATTCCCTGATCGCGCGCCAACCCGTTAGCCAGCTTTGGCTTGCGGGAATCCTGCCGGGGCTAATGATGGCCGCGATGTTCATCGCCTACATTGTGATCCGCTGCCGCATGAACCCTGAACTCGGGCCCGTGCTATCAGCAGAAGAGCGTGACATGCCGCGTGGGGAAAAAATCAAACTCCTCGGCGCAGGCATGTGGCCGCTGCTCATTTTCTTTGTGATGATGGTGCCGTTTGTCAAAGGCTGGACCAGCCTCACCGAAAGCTCCGCAGTGGGCGCTCTCGCGGCGTTTAGCGTGGCCGTGCTGCGGGGCCGTATGAACTGGACCGTGTGGAACAATACCCTGCGCAATACGCTCGGGATATCGTGCATGTTCATGTGGATCATCCTCGCTGCACTCGCCTTTGGTGCGGTGTTCGACGGTTTAGGCGCTGTGCGCGCGATTGAGGGGCTGTTCACCGACCAGATGCACCTGTCGCCGTGGACCATTCTGATCTTGATGCAGCTGTCGTTCCTGATCATGGGAACGTTCCTTGACGATACTGCGATGCTGGTGATTGTTGCACCGCTCTATGTGCCGCTTGTTGATCAGCTTGGGTTTGACATGATCTGGTATGGTATCCTTTATACGATCACGACCCAGATCGCCTATATGACGCCGCCCTTTGGCTATAACCTTTTCCTGATGCGCGCGATGGCACCGCCCGAAGTGACTCTGCGCGATATCTATGTGTCGATCATCCCGTTCGTTCTGGTGATGGTCGCGGCCCTCGCCCTGATTATGGCCTTTCCGCAAATCGCCTTGTGGCTGCCGGAACTGGTTTACGGAACCTGATAAAAGAGCGGCGCAAACGTCGCCATTCAACTCAACAAAGGAGAGAATACGATGACCAGCAGAAGAAAATTTATCGCCGGTGCCGCTATGGCCCCCGCAGCCCTCGCTGCACCAGCGCTAGCGCAATCCACAATCACTTGGCGCTTGCAGACCTACGCAGGCCCAGCCCTGGCCGAACACGTGATCAAACCGTCCATCGACGCCTTCAACAAGATCGCGGGCGACCAGATGCAGATCGAGCTTTACACAGCCGATCAGCTTGTCCCCACCGGTGAGCTGTTTCAGGCCATGCAGCGTGGCACAATCGACGCGGTGCAATCAGACGACGATTCAATGGCGTCCCCCACGGATGTCACCGTCTTTGGCGGCTATTTCCCTTTCGCCTCGCGCTATTCCCTCGATGTGCCCGTGTTGTTCAACCAATACGGTTTGAACGAAATCTGGGACGAAGAATATTCGGCCCTCGGTGTCAAACATATCTCTGCGGGCGCATGGGACCCGTGCCATTTCGCAACCAAAGAACCCATCCGCTCGCTGGCTGATTTGCAAGGCAAGCGCGTGTTTACGTTCCCGACCGCTGGACGGTTTATGGAGCAATTCGGCGTCGTTCCGGTGAACCTGCCGTGGGAAGACATCGAAGTCGCGGTGCAAACCGGCGAACTTGACGGCATCGCTTGGTCCGGCATCACCGAGGATTACACCGTGGGTTGGGCTGACGTGACGAACTATTTCCTGACCAACAATATCTCTGGTGCATGGGCAGGATCGTTCTTTGCCAATATGGATCGCTGGAACGAACTGCCTGAAAACCTGCAAGAACTGCTGCGCATGACGATGGACCAGTCACATTACTACCGCCAGTGGTGGTATTGGGGCGGCGAGGCGGACTTACGCGTCAACGGCACTAAGATGCAATTGACAACAATCCCTGACGCCGAATGGAAAACTGTCGAGGATGCAGCCCTTGTGTTCTGGGACGAGATCGCCAGCGAAAGCCCGACTAAAGCGCGTGTTGTCGAGATTTTGAAAAGATACAATGCCGACATGGTCAAAGCCGGTCGCCCTTACCGCTATGCCTGATACAAAATCAACATAGTAGAAATTGAGTCGGGGGCTGCATACGGCCCCCGACCGACGTCCAGCTCTTGCAAGGAATACGACATGCCCGGCACTCTTTCGTTTGATGATCTAAAAAAAGCTGCGAAAGACGGCCAGATAGACACTGTTCTGGTGTGTCAGGTCGATATGCAAGGGCGGCTCATGGGCAAGCGGTTCCATGTTGAAGCATTTATCGAGAGTGGTCACCGTGAGACCCACAGCTGCAACTATTTGTTGGCAACCGATCTGTCGATGGCCACGCCCGAAGGCTATGCCGCGACGTCGTGGGAACATGGGTATGGCGATTATACGATGCGCGCAGATCTGGATACTTTGCGTCCTGTGCCGTGGCTCGATGGGACGGCAATGGTGCTGTGTGATGTTCTCGACCACAAGACACACGCACCCGTGCCACATGCGCCGCGTGAAATGCTCAAACGCCAGATCGCGCGACTGGGCGACATGGGGCTGACGGCAACCATGGCCACCGAACTTGAGTTCTTTTTGTTCAATGGCACCGTGGACGACATAACCCGCACAGGTTTTCGCGACCTGACCCCCATCAGCACGCACAACGAAGATTACAGCATCTTCCAGACCACCAAAGAAGAACACTTGATGCGCCCGATCCGCAATCATCTGCGCAAAATGGGTGTGCCTGTCGAAGGGTCAAATGT
>CAYGMX010000002.1:13310-30409 GCA_964351055.1 uncultured Loktanella sp.
TCAATAGGCGAGGCAGAGGCAGGCCAAGAGGAGCTGAACATCAAATACGCCGATGCCCTGTCTTGCGCCGATCACCACACGTTGGCCAAACATGCGATCAAGGAAATCGCATGGGCGCACGGGCATGCGGCGACGTTTTTGCCCAAATGGCACCGCGACCGCGTTGGGTCGGCCAGCCACGTGCATATGTCGCTTTTCAAGGACGGCACAAATGTGTTCCACGACAGCGCCCGCCCGCACGGCATGTCGCAACTGATGGAACACTTCATGGCTGGCCTGCTGAAATACGCGCCCGATATGACCTATTTCTTTGCGCCCTATATCAACAGCTACAAACGCTTTGCAAAGGGCACCTTTGCGCCGACCCGCATCACATGGTCCGTCGACAACCGCACCGCCGCGTTCCGGTTGTGCGGCGCCGATACCAAATCGGTCCGCGTTGAATGTCGCATTCCGGGGTCCGATATGAACCCCTACGTTGGTCAGGCTGCTTTGCTGGCCGCCGGGATGAAAGGCATTGCTGATAAACTGCCCCTTGCCGCTGCCTTTACCGGTGACGCCTATAAGGGCGGTGAAAACCACATTCCCCGCACCCTGCGCGATGCGCGCGACGCCTTGCTTGCCTCGGACATGCTGCGCGATGCGATGGGCGACGGGGTGATTGACCACTACGCCCGCGCCGCCGAAGTCGAAATCGAAGATTTTGACGCGGTCGTCACAGATTACGAAATTGCACGCGGCTTTGAGCAGGCCTGAAGGAACATCCCCATGACAGACATTACCTGTATTTCCCCGATTGACGGATCAGTCTACGCGACCCGCCCCTGCCTGACGCTGAACGAAGCGCGCGCCGCAATTAAACGCGCCCGCACAGCACAGGCCGCATGGGCAGCACGGCCATTGGCCGAACGCATTGACCTCGTCCTGAAAGGCGTCGCTGAAATTGGCAAAACCCAAGACCGCATGACACAAGAGCTTGCTCATCAAATGGGACGGCCGATCCGCTACGGTGGCGAATTCGGCGGGTTTGAGCAACGCGCAACCTACATGGCCGAAATCGCTGAGGCCACGCTGGCGCCTACTATCATCGAAGACAGCTCCGAATTCACCCGCAAGATCGAACACATCCCGCATGGCGTGGTATTCGTCGTGGCCCCTTGGAATTACCCCTACATGACCGCCAACAACACCATCGCGCCCGCGCTGATGGCGGGCAACGTGGTAATCTTGAAACATGCCGCGCAAACAATCCTCGTGGGCGAACATCTGGCCGATGCCTACCACGCGGCTGGCATCCCGGCCGATGTGTTCCAGAACATCGTCCTTGATCACGCGACCACGTCACAACTGATCGCCGAAAACGCATTTGATTTCATTAACTTTACGGGCTCCGTTGGGGGTGGTGCCGCGATGGAAAAGGCTGCCGCTGGGACATTTACGGGGGTTGCGACCGAACTTGGCGGCAAGGACCCCGGCTATGTGCGCGCCGACGCAGACGTCGGCAAGGCCGTCGATATCTTGATGGATGGTGCGATGTTCAACGCAGGTCAATGCTGCTGCGGGATCGAACGGATTTACGTCCATGAAAGCCTGTATGACGAATTTGTCGCGAAGGCTGTCGATTGGGTCAATGCCTTGACCCTCGGGAACCCGCTGGACCCTGAAACCACCATCGGCCCGATGGCCAATGTGCGGTTCGCTGCCGAAGTCCGCGCCCAGATCGCGGAAGCCGTTGCGATGGGCGCCAAAACCCACATCGCCCCTATGCCCGCCGATGACGGTGGCGCATATCTTACGCCTCAAATCCTGACCGATGTCACCCATGACATGCGCGTGATGCGCGATGAAACCTTCGGTCCTTTGGTCGGCATCATGCCCGTCAAAGATGATGACGAAGCAATCAAACTGATGAACGATTGCCAGTTCGGCCTGACATCCGCGATAATCACAAACGATGCCGCCGCCGCTGATGCGATCGGCCAACGCCTTGAAACGGGCACCGTGTTCATGAACCGCGCCGATTATCTTGATCCGGCCCTGTGCTGGACAGGTTGCAAGAACACCGGACGCGGCCAAGGCCTGTCTGAACTGGGCTTCCATGCTCTGACCCGCCCCAAAAGCTTCCACATGCGCAAGAATTGAAAGTCCCTGACATGACCCTTACCGCCAACTGGTCCTACCCCACCGCTGTCCGCTTTGGCGCGGGCCGCATTTCTGAAATTGCCGAAGCCTGCAAGGCTGCTGGCATCACCCGCCCACTGCTTGTGACCGACCGCGGGCTTGCCGCGATGGAGATCACGATCCACACCCTTAGCCTGCTCAAGGCCGCGGGTTTAGGTGGCGAAATCTTCGCAGATGTTGACCCAAACCCATCCGACACCAACGCGATGGAGGGCCTGAAGGTCTACCGCGCGGGCGGGTTTGACGGTGTTGTTGCCTTTGGCGGCGGATCGGGCCTTGATCTGGGTAAGGTCATTGCCTTCATGGCAGGCCAGACCCGCCCCTTGTGGGATTTCGAAGACGTGGGCGACTGGTGGACACGCGCAGACCCCGCGGGCATCCACCCGATTGTGGCCGTGCCAACCACCGCCGGCACAGGGTCCGAAGTGGGTCGCGCCAGCCTGATCACCAACACCGAACAGCGCGAGAAAAAGATCATTTTCCACCCGCTGATGCTGCCTAAAGTCGTGATCTGCGACCCCGAACTGACCGTCGGCATGCCGCCGTTCCTGACGGCAGGCACGGGCCTTGATGCCTTTGCCCATTGTGTCGAAGCCTACTCCAGCCCGAATTTCCACCCTATGAGCCAAGGCATCGCCCTTGAGGGGATGCGATTGGTCAAAGAATACCTGCCGCGCGCGTTCAAGGACGGCACCGATATCGAAGCGCGTGGCCAGATGATGGCCGCCGCTGCGATGGGGGCAACGGCGTTCCAGAAGGGCCTTGGCGCGATCCATGCGCTGTCACATCCCATTGGCGCCGTGCACCATACGCACCATGGCACGACCAATGCGGTGTGTATGCCCGCCGTGCTAAAATTTAACAGCCCGGCTATTGCCGACAGGTTTGACCGCGTCGCGGCCTATCTTGAGATCGAGGGCGGGTTCGACGGTTTCTGCGCATATGTGGATCAATTGAACGACAGCCTTGGCATCCCCAAAACCCTCACTGCGTTGGGTGTTAAAGACGCCAATCTGGACAAGCTGACCGAGTCGGCCTTGCAAGACCCGAGTGTTGGCGGCAACCCAGTGGCAATGACCACAGAAAATACACGCGCCCTGTTCGAGGCTATCCTATAGGTACCAGCCTTTTAGGCGACCAGCACAACCAAGCTGCTTGCTGGCAGGCTGATGGACGTCTCGCTGCCAATCGCTGGCGGCGGGACATCTGTGCGGTTGAACTGATCCAGCGTTAGCGGCTGCCCACCCACGTCCGCCGTAATGCGGATGATGGACCCTTGAAATTGGACTTCGACAATTTTGCCCGTCAGAACCAGATCACCCGTTTGTCCCGTTCCGATCGTCGCCGCTTCTGGTCGCATGGCGAGCGTGACGGCCGCCCCCGCCAAAGCAGGCACAGCGCGGTTCAAAATAACTGTCGTTTCGCCAATCTGGACGGCACCTGTTGCAGGGTCTGGTCAATGGCCGCTGTGGGCCGTTTGCAGCATTCTACACTAACGGCGGAAAGCAGACATTCGCTGCTGGCGCACATTAAGATTGGCAATCCGAAGAAAGCGGACATTCTTAGCGGTGGTCCAGTTTCTTTCGGTATGCGACGAGCACGGCGAAGTTTAGGTCCAAATTCATTTTCCGATAGAGTCGCGTCGCACGTGAGGCTGCGATCAATGTTCAGGATAAATGATCGGAAGAAAGTGTCTATGTCAGGGCCTTTGCGTCCCGCTTCAAGTAGCCCCGCCAGCCGCCAAACGCACTGATATCCTCTGCCGCGCTTAAGTGGCTAGTTTCGCACAGAAACCCTTTAACCTTCGACCCATCCTCAATCTCGACGGTGCCGATTGCAAGAGGCGACGGAATGCCATCCATGAATTCGCCCATTGCGTGTTTCGGCAGGGCCCAAAGCTCTAGCGCAATTGACGCCCCGTGTCCGCTCTCGCTTCGGCACAATCCCGGACGATGCGGCGGCCCACCCGGCAGAGTATAGAGGGCGTAACCCGGTGCTGTCTTCGCTGCCCGCAGGAAACGTGCTCCGCGCGATGTCAATTCCCCGTTAAGTGGCAAGCCCGACATGTGCGCGCCGCAGACCGCAAGCGTCATTTCCGTTTCCATAAGAAGACCAGGACGCGACCTGTCTTCAGGTGCGTCAGGGATTTCGATACCGCACGCTCCGATCACTGGTCGGCGGGTCTGCATGATGCGCTGTCCTTCGGCGGCAATCTTATCGTCCAGTCCAGCCTTCGCGATCAAGGTGACGCTGCCGGGACGACCATCGCCACGCGGTCCAGTTGGAACAGCAAGCGCACACAAATCTAAAAGATTCACGAAATTTGTGTAAGTGCCGAGGTTGGAATTCGGCGTCACGGGATCAGCGTCGAGTTGGTCGCAGGTCACAAATGTCGGGATCGTCGGCACCAAAAGCATATCGGCGCTGTCTATGAGGGGCGCACAGGCCCGGCGCAGGTCAGCGAGGCGATACATACCTTTGAAGGCGTCCACCGCGCTTTGCCCCTCGGCCTTGGCGATGATGGAGCGGGTGACAGGGTGAACGGCCTCTGGTCGGGTCGTCATCATTTCTTCGATTGCAGCATAACGTTCGGCGACCCAGGCGCCATCGTAGAGCATCTGAGCGACATCATAGAAGGGCATGAAGTCAACCCTCTCGATTATCGCTCCGCCAGCCTCAAAGGTCGCAAGGGTCGCTTCAAAATCGGCTTTTTGCACATCATCGCCAAAAAAGATTAAGCTTGCTGCGTCAGGTGCGGTGATGCGCGGCGCCGAGGTCGGGGGTGGCATGGGAGCTGCGGGCAGGATCCGCGAATAGGCGTCCTCTGGATCATAGGCAGCGGCGGCGCGAAACACATCGTAGGCGTCGCCAACGGTGAGGGCAAAGATCGAGATCGTGTCAAGAGTCCGGCAAGCGGGAACAACGCCACTTGCTGACAACGCACCGAGACTCGGTTTCAAACCGACTATACCATTCAGTGCTGCGGGCACGCGGCCGGAGCCCGCGGTGTCTGTCCCAAGCGCGAACGGCACGATGCCGTGGGCGACCACGACAGCTGATCCCGACGAAGACCCTCCCGGAACGATTGCGGAATCAAGGGCGTTGCGCGGTGTGCCATAGGGTGATCGCACACCGACAAGACCAGTGGCGAACTGATCAAGGTTGGTCTTGCCGACGGGAATGGCCCCGGCCGCACGCAGGCGGGCAACGACAAATGCGTCGCTTGTCGCGTCATAGGCATAGTCGGGGCAAGCCGCCGTCGTGGGCATCCCCGCAACATTGATGTTGTCCTTTACGGCAAAAGGCACTCCCCAGAGTGGGCGGTCGGGGTCGAAAGTGCCTAGCGCCTCGGCATCGGAGGCAAGGTCTTCGGCGCTAGCAAGATGGATAAAGATCGCCGGGTCTTCCACCGCGACCAGCCGTCGGTGCATTTCGTCCATGACTTCGACCGGGGTGATGCCGCTGGCATAGGCGTCCCGGAGGGCGGTGAGGGTGAACGGAAGGTCGCTGAGTGATCTGGTCATGGTTCGTCTCTTTTTGTCATTCGGCCGCAGATTTAGCGGATATACTGGGGGTTGCCGGAGGCTTGGGGGCAGCGGCCAGCAGGGTGCGCGTATAGGGATGGCTTGGGGCATCCATGACCTGTGCGCTTGGCCCTTCTTCGACAATTTCGCCGCCCTGCATGACGATGACATGATCGCAGAGCAGCCGGACGACATTGAGGTCATGGCTGACGAAAAGGTAGGTCATGCCAAGCCGTGCGCGCAGGTCGGCGAGAAGGTTCAGCACGACGGCTTGTATCGACACGTCAAGCGCCGCGGTTGGCTCATCGAGGATCAGAAACTTCGGATCTAGCGCGATGGCCCGTGCGATACCAACACGCGCCTTTTGCCCGCCCGACAGTTGATGCGGGAAGCGGTCCAGCAAAGGCAGGGGCAGCCCGCAGAGCCCCGCCAATTCCTCGACCCGGGCCGCCAGTGCCGCACCGCGAAGATCGCTCATCCGAAGGATCGGGTCAGCGATGGTCTGGCGGGCGGAATGACGTGGGTTGAGGCTGTCGGTGGCGTCCTGGAATACCATCTGTATCTGGCTGCGCCGCTTGTCGCGGACGAAACTGTCCGAGGGAATTTCGGCGATGTCGAACCCGTCAAACAGGATGTCGCCCGATGTCCGGTCAAGCAGGCGCACTAGCATCGAAGAGGTCGTGGATTTTCCGCACCCGCTCTCGCCGACCAGCCCGACGCTTTGCCCTTCTCGTATCGTGAAGGATATGCCTTTGACGGCATGGACCGGCCCAGATTTCGACGGATAGGTCTTGACCAGGTCGCGCACCTGCACAAGCGCCCGCCCTCCGGGCGTGTGATCGGCCAGTGGTGTGCGGATTTCGACGGGCAGGAGGTCGCGCAAGCTTGCGCCGGGGCGCGGTGTCGCATCCACAAGCTTGCGGGTGTAGGGATGTTGCGGATCGGCGAAAAGATCTGCTGCGACGCCGCTTTCAACGATCTGTCCGTCCTTCATTACCGCTAGCCGGTCGCAGTATTCCGCCGCCAGCCCCAGATCATGGGTGATCAGGATTGATGACATGTTGCGTTCACGTGTCAGGTCGCGGACCAGATCCATCACGGCTTTTTGCGTAGTGATGTCTAAGCCGGTCGTAGGCTCGTCTGCGATCAGTAGGCGCGGCCCGCAGGCCAGCGCAATGGCGAATACGACCCGCTGGCACATCCCGCCCGACAACTCGAACGGGTAGGCGTCATAGCGCGCCTCTGCATCCCGGATGCGCACCGCCTCTAACGCCTCAATCGCCTTGGCGCGGGCGGTGCCGCGGGTAGCGCGGCCATGACGGCGAAGGACGTCTTCCAACTGGTGGCCGACCTTGCGGATAGGGTTCAGGGCGGCGCGGGGGTTCTGGAAGATCATGCTGATTTCCCGTCCGCGCACGGTCTGCATGTCTCGTTCTGCCGCCTGTGCCAGATCGCGTCCGTCAAAAATGGCGCTACCCGCTTTGATGCGTCCGCCAGCGTCCAGAATGCGCATGAGCGCGTACGACGTCACGGACTTGCCTGAGCCGCTTTCACCCACGATTCCCAGCGTTTCGCCCTCCGCCAGATCGAAGGAGATTCCACGCACCGCCTCAACCTCGCCTTTGCGGGTGCGGAAAGAGACTGCGAAATCCTTAATATTCAGCATGGTCAGGTCCTCCGGCGTGGATCGACAATATCGCGCAGACCGTCGCCCATCAGGTTGAAGGTAAAGACCGCCAGCATCAGCCACAGGCCAGGAAACAGCGCGACCCACCAGTGTCCCGATATGATGTAGTTGGCGCCCTCGGCGACCATGATACCCCATTCGGGTGTCGGTGGACGTACACCCAGACCGATGAAGGACAGACCTGCGGCGTTCAAAATAGCCCAACCCATGTTGAGAGAGACCTGTACCATCATCGGCGGTAGAGCATTGGGGAAGATGTGGAAGGCCAGCGTGCGGAAATGCGAATTGCCGGACAGCCGAGCGGCAAGGGCAAAGCCCGCCTCACGCCGGATGTTGACCTCGGCCCGGACAAGTCGGGCGTAAAACGGGATATTGATCAGCGCTGTGGCGTAGATGATGTTTTCAATCGTATTGCCAAGTGCAGCGACAATGCCCATGGCGAGCACGAACAGCGGAAAGGCCATGATCGTGTCGAGCATTCGGTTCAGCACAGCGTCGATCCAGCCGCCCCAATAGCCCGCTACCGCGCCCAGCACGGAGCCGATCACGAAAGAGATTGCGACGGCAAGCACTGAAATCGTCAGGTCAAGCCGGGTCGCCACGACCACTCGGCTGAACACGTCACGCCCCAAACTGTCGGTGCCGAACCAATGTTTCCAGTTCGGCGGCTGCAACGCGTTCGCGGCATTGGTGGCCAGCGGATCATGGGGCACCAGCATCGCACCGAAGAACGCTTGCAACAAAAAAAAGGCGAACATGCCAAAGGACAGCATGGTCACGGGGTTTTCGCGCAGTACATGGAGCAGATGCGCCCAGGCGCCATCGGGCTTGCGCCCGGGGATGTCGGTAATTTGTGTCATTTGGAGCCAAACCCGATGCGCGGATCGATCAGCGCGTAGCTGAGGTCGATGATGAGGTTAAGAGTGACGAACAAAAGCGCCATCGCCAGCACGAAGCCCTGCACGGCGGCATAGTCGGACGCCACCAACGCCTCAACGGCGTAGGAGCCAATGCCGGGCCAGGCAAAGACCTTCTCCACCAGCACGTTCGCGCCTAGCACGAAGGAAAATACCATGCCCAGCGTTGTCACCACTGGTAGCAAAGCGTTGCGAAGCCCGTAGCCGAATAGGATCTTGCTGCGTGATAGCCCTGCCGCCCGCGCCGTTCGGATGTAGTCTGAGGACAGCGCCTGCAACATCGCCGCTCGTGTCATCCGGGCAATAGGAGCAAGGGTAAACAAAGCAAGCGTGATCGTGGGCAGGGCCAGTTGGCGAAGTGCAGCAAAGAATGTCTCGAGATCACCCACCAGAAGGCTATCGATCAGGTAGAAACCCGTTACGCGCGGAGGTTCGAAATAGATGAAATCCAGCCGGCCTAGCGGCGACGGGGCCCAGCCCAGAAGGTAATAAAAGACGTAGACCAGCAGGATGCCGGTGAAAAAGGTGGGCAAGGATACGCCCGCCGTCACCAGAACCCGGCACAGGTGATCAACCCACGACCCTTGCCGTACCGCCGCCAGAACACCCAGCGGGATTGCAATCAGGCAAGACAGGATCAAGGCCGAAAGGGTCAACTCAAGTGAGGCAGGCAGCCGCATGGCCAGATCCGTCAAAACCGGCTGACCCGTGCTGACGGACTGGCCCAGATCTCCTCTCAGCAAGTCACCGAGGTACAGGAAGAATTGCGTCATAAGTGATTTGTCGAGGCCGAGAGCCTCACGGACCTGTTGGATGGACGCCTCATCCGCCATAGCTCCGGCAAAGAACACGGCCGGATCGCCAGGCAGTGCCCGCGTCAGGATAAAGCTGATGACAATAACGCCGATTATCACCGGCACGGTCTGTGCCAGCCTTGACCCGATTGCCGCAGTGCGCCCGGCCATTGTTCACACCCCCGTCATGCGGCGCGGGTCAAGCTGGCGATGGAACCAGAACTCGTAACCCGACGCCCCGTTGACCGCTACGTTCAGCGCAGGCTGATAAAGCGGGATGCGCGGAAGATCATCGATCACGATCTGGAACATGCGCTGCACAAGCGGCGCCCATTCGGGATCATCCATCTTCATGTGGAGAGTGCGCTCTGTGAGTTCGTGCACCTCCTCGTTGTCATAGTTTGAGGAGTTAAACAGACGATCGCGTTGATACGCCCAGAAGAAGTAATAATCGGGCGTGTTGAGCCAACCACCAAAGTTCTCAAGATGGAAGTCGAGCGATTTGTCCACCAAAGCCACAGTTCGCCAGTTGGCTCCGGGTATACGTTCCACCGTGGTGGTAATGCCAAGCTGACCCAAGCTTTCCTGGATCAGGAGCGCTGTTGGCTCCATCCAGCTGGCCAGGTCGAGGCTGATCGACATTTGCACGGGAAAACCGCTGGCGAAGCTTGACGCTTCGAGATGCTCACGCGCCTTGTCCATGTCGGTCGTATACGGGAAGGGGCGCGGCCAAGCGGTATCGGTGATCTGCTCTGGTCCGCCCCACATTGGCGCACCGCGGCCATAGGCGGCGGATTGGAAAATCGCTTCATAGGGGATAGCATAGGCGATAGCCTTACGCACATCCGGATCCTGAAACGGCTCGAACCGCGTATTGAGGCAGGCACAATGGATGCAGTTTTCGATGGGCGTTGAGAAGACATCGACTGTGCCGACAAGCTCGGAGGCATCGCGGTCGGGAATATCGAAGGCCACCTGCACGTCGCCGCGTTCGATAAGGGCGCGGCGGGTCGAATTGTTAGGCACCTCGCGCATGATGACGCGCCGAACTTCGGGCAGAGGCCCACCGACCCATGCGTCATTGCGATCATAGACAATTTGCTGTCCCTGATCCCAGCGCGCCACCGTGTAGGCACCCGATCCGGCCGTGTTCGTGTGAAGATACTCTGTGGCCCAAGGGTCAGCTTCCGTGGCGTTTGCTATGGCAACGGCAGAGTTGATGATGAACGGCACCGGGACGGCAAGGTTCGGCAGAGACAGCTTTGACGGATAATCCAGCCGTAGCACAAACGTCCGGTCATCAACGGCCTCGAATTGATCGGGGCGAAAAAAGCCACCAGCGCGCATCTGCGTCGAGGGGAACCCGCCGACCGTGACGGCGCGATCGAAGGACCACTTCACATCCTCCGCAGTGATCGGACTGCCGTCAGTAAACGTCGCATCGGCTTTCAGCGTGAAGGTAAAAACCATACCATCATCCGAAATTGTCCAGCTTTCGGCCAGTTCCGGCACGATTGTTTCGTAGTCATATGACATCTCTCCGGTCGGCAACTGGCGAGAGCCGAAGCCGACAAGGCGGTCGTAGCAGTTGATGGCAACCTGATAACTGGCACGGTTGGTGCCGGTCCGATGTAGATCGAGGCTGTTGATCGTCTGACCTGAGGCCACGACCATCACGTCAAGCCCTTGGGCGTCGGCCTTGGACGCCCATGCAAACGGTAGCATGGCCGCTGAGCCCGTAGCAGCAGCGTAATTCAAAAACTCTCTTCGGGTGGTCGTCATGTTCGTAAGCTCCTCATAACTGGTTCGCCGGATTCTGCGTCAAATTTGACAGGTTGAGTCCGGTTCCTGAAATGCTATGTTTTCACCAGAGCGGTGCATTGAACGCACCGTAAGATGGAGCTGTCCTTGCAACATTTGGAAAACTTTCGATTTATCGAAGCGATCGCGCGGGCGGGTTCCATCCGAAAGGCGGCCGAAGATTCCAACATAACCGCTTCGGCACTTAATAGGCGGATAACGCGCTTCGAAGAGGAATTTGGATCGCAGATCTTCGAACGCCTTCCACGTGGTGTACGTCTCAATCCTGCCGGTGAGTTGCTGCTTCAGCATTACCGCGCGCAGCGGTCCGACCTCGCGAGGGTGCAAAGCCAAGTTGCCGATCTATCAGGCGTGCGCCGTGGCCATGTCACAATTGCCTGTTCGCAAGCGCTACTGCCGTTCTTCTTGCCAAAGCAGATCGCAGCTTACCGCAATGCGCATCCGGGTGTGACCTTTGCTGTCAACGTGCGTGATCGCGAACAGGCCGAAGCGGAACTCGTAAGCTTTCGCAGCGATCTCGCGCTGGTGTTCGAGCCGCGTGTTTTGGTGGATTTTCAGGTGTTGCATGCTGCCCCGCAACCGGTTTGCGCACTTTTTTCGCGAGATCACCCGCTTGCCGGTCAGTCAGAAATACGTCTGCGGGATTGCCTCGATCATCCACATGTGGCGCCTGCACGCAAATTCGGCGTACGCGGATTGCTCGACATTGCGGCCAGACGGGTTGGCCGGACCGTAACGCCCGTGGTCGAAACAGAGTCGTTCGAGTTGATCAGATACTACGTACTACAGGAGCGTGCAGTCGGATTTCAGATCCCTGTTGGGCTCTCGTCAGAAATGGACACGGAGCTATGTTTCCGGCCGATCTCGGATCGCGACATGTCGCCGGGAAACTTGCTTCTCGGCCAAATGCGTGGCCGCGTCCTATCCGTTGCGACTTCGCGCTTTGCAGATCAGGTCGCGCTTGCATTCGCAAGAATGTTCGGGCCGTGAGGTTAGCTATTGCCTAGCCAAATTTGGGAAAATGTGTCCGCGAGATCAAGCTATTGATGGCTTTTTGAGCCAATTCTGCGCAGGACATCCGGAGAACCAGCAAGGTGCGGCGAATTGAACGCGCATTGTTCAAGAGCAATGAGCAGCTTTGTCTAAACTATTTGAACCCAACGACCGTAGATATTGCGGTCGCAGCGAATGGCCGGTTCGGTGAAGCTGAAGCGCCGTGCGCGACACTCTCATGGAGGTCCGCAAAGGGCCGATCGTGTCTGGGTGATGGTATTTGTCGTCATGTGGCATGTCCTTTTCTCAGTGAGAATTGCGGCCCGTGAACAAAGCCATGATATGCCGCGCCTCAGGGGCCATCACCAACTTTCAGCTATCTCTCCCTCGCGCGCGCGCGCGTATGCAGTGGGAAACTCACCGCTATCTTTATTCCTAAGGACATAGCGCCTGGTTGATACGTTCTCGTCCTTGTGCCCGTCGCCTCACAAAACCTGACCAACCATGGACCAGCGGCTAGGTCGAGCGCATGAAACCAAGCCGATTGCTACTAAAGAGGCCATCGCACCTATGTGCTCTGTCTGGGCGTTGTGAATGGTCGGCATTGCGGGTGGCGTGTTGGCAAGATGTATGCAGGCGGGCGCAATTTCCTATGCCGCCATTGCTACAAGCCTGCCTATGCTCGTCAGTCAGAAGAGCGTCAGGACCGCCTTCTATGTTGCGCAAACAAGCTGCGAATGGCGCTGGGCGTCGAACCCGGTAAGGTGAATTGGATAGGACCGAGGCCAATGGGAGATGCGGCAAAGGACCTTCCTACGGAAGCGTTCTGAATTTTACTGGTGCGAGAACTAAGCAAACTTGCAATTTCTGAGCCAATATCGCCACCTTCTAGAAGACAAGGACATTCAAATGCTTTTTGGCGACTAATTAGGGGCTCATGGGCAGCGACCGTGGGTTGACCTTGGTTGGTGCGATTGCTCTATTGAGTGTGTTCAAAAATTTCAGGATTTTTCATGACGCCTCAAGACTTTATCGCCAAGTGGCGCAACGTGGAACTGAAAGAACGGACTGCATCTCACTCGCATTTTAACGACCTTTGCAGGCTGTTGGACATCGAAGACCCCGTGACTGCAGATCCAAAAGGTGATTGGTTCACCTATGAAAAAGGGGCTTCCAAGACCAGTGGGGGCGAAGGCTGGGCGGATGTTTGGCGCAAAGACTGCTTTGCATGGGAGTATAAGGGCAAGCGGGCCAACCTCGACAAAGCCTTTGACCAACTCTTGCAATACTCAATAGCGCTGGAAAACCCGCCGCTACTGATTGTGTCTGATATGGACGTGATACGGGTTCATACCAACTGGACCAACACAGTCCAGAACGTTCATACTATCCTGCTGGATGACCTGACTGACGCTGCAGAACGCGACATATTGCGGAATGCATTTCTTGATCCCGAGAAACTGAAACCGACAAAGACCCGCCAATTGGTCACGGAACAAGCCGCCCAGAATTTTGCCAACATGGCCCAGCGCTTGCGCGAACGCGGCCACGACCCGCAAGAGGTTGCGCATTTCGTCAATCGGTTGGTGTTTTGCATGTTTGCCGAAGACGTGGACCTTCTGCCGAACAAGATGTTTGAACGGATGATTAAGACTGCCCGCCCCAAACCAGAAACCTTTGCCATCCATGCCAAGGCGCTATTCGGGGCGATGAAAACGGGCGGGCTTGTCGGTTTTGAAACAGTCGAATGGTTCAACGGCGGTCTGTTTGATAGCGATGATGTGCTGCCGTTGGAATGGCAGGACTTGGACGACCTCATTAGGGCAGCAATGCTGGACTGGTCCGATATTGACCCCTCTATCCTTGGTACGTTGTTTGAACGCGGGCTGGACCCTGCCAAGCGAAGCCAACTTGGGGCGCATTATACCGACCGCGACAAAATCATACAAATCGTCAATCCGGTGATTGTGGAACCGCTCTTGGCTGAATGGGCCGAGGTCAAAGGCCAGATTGAAGACCTGATTGAGAACGCGCCAAAGGCGACCAACGAAAAGCTGCTGACGTCTGCACAGAAGAGCGCTGTTACCAGAGCTCTGGACAAGGCAGAGGCACTGCACAGGGCCTTTATCGAACGCCTGAAAGCGTTTCGGGCGCTGGACCCTGCCTGTGGGTCTGGCAACTTCCTCTATATCGCCTTGTTGGAACTTAAGAACATCGAACATCGGGTGAACCTAGAGGCCGAAGCGCTGGGCCTGCCACGCGGTTTCCCGCAACTGGGGCCTGAGGTGGTGCTGGGGATCGAACTGTCCAGCTACGCCGCCGAACTAGCCCGCGTGTCGGTTTGGATAGGCGAAATCCAATGGATGCGCCGCAACGGGTTCGAAGCGGCGAAGAATCCGATATTGCGGACGCTCAACACGATTGAAAATCGCGACGCCGTGTTGAATCACGATGGCACGCAGGCAGAGTGGCCGAAGGCAGATGTGGTGATTGGGAACCCTCCATTTTTGGGTAACAAGAAGATGATTTCTGAACTGGGGGAGAATTACACTGTTGCCTTGCGCAAGGCTTACAAAGACACGCCCGGCGGCGTTGATCTGGTCGCTTATTGGTTTGTGAAGGCATGGGCGCAGATGCAGGCTGGTTACTTGAAAACAGCCGGGCTTGTTTGCACGAATTCTATCAGAGGTGGCGCAAATAGGGAGGTCTTGAAGCCGATTACAACTGAGGGACAGATATTTGAAGCTTGGTCTGATGAGGCATGGACCGTTGATGGCGCTGCCGTCCGAGTTTCATTGGTTGGCTTTGGCAAAGGAAACGAACGCCAAGCTCGTTTGGACGGCAAGAACGTAGGAAAAATTTATCCTGATCTAACAGCACGAACGGGAGCGTTTGATCTTTCGAGTGCGTTTCGTCAGCCAGATATGAAGGGGTTATGTTTTCAAGGAACCATAAAAAATGGGGCTTTCGATATCGATGGCGCGAAGGCCCGAGCTTGGATTGCTCAACCAATTAACCCGAATGGGAGGTCCAACAGTGAAGTGGTCAAACCGTGGAGCAATGGTATGGATATTACACGCCGTCCAAGCGACACTTGGGTAGTGGACTTTGGCACAGATACTCCTGTAGCCGAGGCTGCACTTTTTGAGGCCCCTTTCGAGCATATCGAACAGAATGTGAAACATGTTCGCTCTAGACTTAGGCGCAAAGGTCACAGAGAGATTTGGTGGATACATGGAGAGTCTAGGCCCGGTATGCGCAAAGCGCTTCATGGCTTAGAGCGCTTTATTGCAACACCTAGGGTTTCCAAGCACCGTCTTTTTGTATGGTTCGTAGCTGCGACAATTCCGGACAGCGCACTGTATGCTATAGCCCGAGACGATGACACGACCTTTGGCGTTTTGCATTCCAGCTTTCACGAACTTTGGGCACTGCGGATGGGCACCTTCTTAGGTGTAGGTAATGACCCTCGTTACACGCCCTCAACCACGTTCGAAACGTTCCCCTTTCCTGAGGGTCTTACCCCTAACGTCCCCGCCGCCGACTACGCCGCCGACCAGCGAGCGGTAAAAATCGCTGCGGCTGCGAAGCGCCTCAATGAACTCCGTGAAAACTGGCTCAACCCCACCGATCTGGTGGAACGCGTGGCAGAAGTGGTGCCGGGTTACCCCGACCGCATCCTGCCTAAAGACGACGCGGCTGCCAAAGAACTCAAGAAACGCACGTTGACTAACCTCTACAACGCCCGCCCCGCATGGCTCGACCACGCGCACAAGGCCTTGGACGAGGCGGTGGCAGAGGCCTACGGCTGGGGCGACGACTGGCGAGACGGCAAACTGACCGAAGACGAAATTTTGTCGCGGCTGTTCAAACTGAATCAGGAACGGGCAGCGGAAGAGTCTAAGGCCAGCAAGAAAGGCAAAACCAATGGCAAGTAACCCGACTGTCTGGGGCGTTCATATGGGCGCACATGTTGGCGACCGCCCAATCGAAGGCAAATACGTTGGCATTGGCTGGCCTAAGATGGGCGACCTTACTAAGATTGCTCCTGACCGGGACGCCTTCAAAGCCGCTTTGGTGGCAGCATATCCTGACAAGAAAGCAGGAGCCATTCCGGTCGATGCGGGGTCAATGTTCAAATTTCTGCACACTATCAAGGCAGGCGACATTGTCATTTACCCGTCCAAGTCCGACCGGATGGTAAATATAGGACGGTTCTCTAATGAGGTCTCTTATGTCGAAGGCGACCCTGACGAATACCCGACACGCCGCAAGGTCGAATGGTTGGGGCATTTCCCGCGTGATGAATTCAGCCAAACGGCTTTGCATGAAATAGGCTCTTTCCTGACGATGTTCCGCGTCAGGCGGCACGTTGGCGAATTTCTAACTAAAGTGAACTTGTCGGCTGATCTGGCCGTTCAGGAGGCCCCTGACGCTCAGCTAGAACCCTTAGACGACATTGCCGACGACGACACGGCCACGGTTTCAGCCGCCTTGCAGGCTGAGGCCAGCACAAGTGACTTTGTGATAAAACGCTTGATGACAGAACTGACTGGCCACCAATTCGAAGACTTCATGGCGCATCTTATGGAATGCATGGGCTACACGGCGCGTGTCACACCCAAAAGTGGCGACGGGGGCGTTGACGTGATTGCCCATATGGACCCATTGGGGTTTCAACCGCCCATTGTAAAAGTACAATGCAAACGGACGACCGGACAGACGGCTAGACCGGATGTTGACCAGTTATTGGGAACCTTAGGCGACGGTGAATATGGATTGTTTGTGAACCTAGGGTCCTATGCCAGAGGCGCAATTGAATTGGAGCGCAACCGCGCCAAGCTGCGGTTGATTAACGGCGAACAGTTTGTAGAGCTTATTTTCGAGCACTACGCCAACTTGTCGCCGCGCTATCGGGCCATGATCCCGTTGAAGCAAATTTTCGTGCCCGATTTGCAGAAAGACTAGGGACTCGGACGAAATTGTGCTGGATGGCAATCCTGCTTTCTTAGTCCAATGCAAATCTAAAATGGCGGTCGAAATGGGGGGCGGGCTAACACGCAATTCCCATAATTATTTGATATAAATAATAAAAATAGGGGGTATTGGCGGAGGAGGTGGGATTCGAACCCACGGTAGACTTTCACCTACGTCGGTTTTCAAGACCGGTGCATTCAACCAC
>CAYGMX010000003.1:0-2419 GCA_964351055.1 uncultured Loktanella sp.
TCTCCGCAATGGAACACATAATAGGTAAAATACCCTTGGTATTTGCGCTGGACCCTCCCCAGACCGGCAAAGACCTTCGCAGGTTTGCCAATGGTCTGGTTGATCTGACCGGGCAGTCTGATTTTTTGTTCGCCTGACATCAGCACATCGCGGGTTGGTGCGTTTTGTGCCAAGCTGTGTTTGGGTATCTCGACAGGCTGCGCGTCAGGGTGGGTCAAAAGAAACCGCCGGTCTAACCGGATCGTATCGATGTGCTTTACGGGCAAGAACCGTCCATCACGCGTTTTGACCGGATCGCGCAGGCGCAAGGCCTCGACAGGCACATTACCAAAACCTGTCACAACGCGCGCACCCTGCCCAAAGCCGGGAAGGGACCACGCCATTTGGGTCGCAACTGGGGGCGCTTCTTCCTCGATCCTTTCGGACTTCAGCAAGACCAGTCGCTCTTGAAGCCGAACCAAGTCAAGCGTTTCTAAATTTAACATGTCCAACCATCTACACTTCAAGAAACAAGAACCAAAACAAACACGGGCTCTTGTCTCAGGTATTATTACAGCGCCTAAGCTGTCACGGGCTTACACACGCAAGCCGTCCCTTCAAACTATTATCGCGCATATGTGTTGGCTAGCTCCACAAAAGTACATGTTCCGGTGCAGTACTGTTGCCCTTGTCGCGCTTATGGGCCCGATCCTGTGGGAATGTTGATTTCGCAGAGCGTGAGGCCGCAAAAAGAATCACCAGACCAGTGCGTTCGGGAAAGGCGGTTGTGTCATACGATTGACGGGATCAGAGCGCCAGAAACCGGCGATTGCGATCTTGAGGTCCTGTATCGCAGGCCCTACTTTGCGCCGAACAGCCGATAATACATCCAGTCCGGCATGAATTGCGACAACCGGAACACCCACGAAAACACCATCGGAAAACTTTTCTTGAAGGTGTTTGTGTTCATGTGGTCGAACACTTCCTTTGCGGCATCCTCGGGTGACATGATGAACGGCATGTTGAAATCGTTTTTGTCTGTCAGCCGTGTCTTGATAAAGCCGGGGTTGACCAACTGGACCTCGATGGGCGATGTCCGCAGGTCGGCCTGCATGGACTCTGCCAATGACATCATGCCTGCCTTGGACGAGCAGTAGCCAATGGCACCCGGCAGGCCACGAAAACCCGACAGAGACCCGACCAAAACGATATGCCCTGCATTCCTGGCGACCATATCCTTGATGACCGAACCAACCACGCGCGACGCGCCAAGGAAATTTACCTCGCCCATCATATCGGCCTTTTCGTTATCCCACTCTTGCGCCTTCATAGGCCAGTAGACACCGGCAAGGTAGACGACACCGTCAAGTTCACCTGCTTTCTTGGCGGCTGACTCCACGGCGGTACGATCTGCAACATCGACAGCGATATAAGATGCCTTGCCTGGAAGTTCCGCGACCAGTTCTTTTAGACGGTCCTCTGATCTGGCAGAGACAATTACCTCGGCCCCCGCTCGACTAAGGCGAAAGGCCACTTCGCGCCCAAGTCCCTCGCTTGCGCCAACAAGCCAGTACCGTTTTCCTTGCCAGTTCTTCACGGTTATTCTCCTGCGTAGGCCTTGTCTTTGGGGCGCATCGTCGCGACCAGCTCGGCCACCTTGATCCCGAATTTGCGGAATTGGCTCCGGTTCATGATGGACCCGTTCGACATCAGGTACATCCAGTCGGTCACATCCAGCGCATGACCGCCCGCTTCCTTGGTCAGTTTGATCCGGTAATTCAACAAAACCGCTGAACCCGATTGCTGCCCGCGCCCGGCACCCACCACATCGGGGGCTTCGGCCTTGATCCGGCCGTCGTTCCCAAGTGTCAGGGTCCAGACCCGATCCTGCACTTGACCGCTATCATAATAGAACTTCTCGACCATGGTCCCGACATTGCCGTTCCATGTCGCTTCGAAATCCGCGACAAACCGCGAACTGACACGCCCTGTTGGTCCATAGATCACGCCCTCGCAAATGATCGGGCCGTTAAATCTTTCGCGGATGTCAAAGATCGGGCCATCGGCATAATCGTCAGACTTTTGCGCCCAGAACGACACGTAGCGCGACTTGAGCAACATCGCGACACCCGTCAGTGCAGCACCAATCAGAACATAGGCCAAAACTGACATCATTCAGTCCTCGAGTTTCGTTGCCACCAGCAAACCGATGGCGACAAGTTTCAAAAGTGATGGCACCCCCGCATAAAGGAGCGTCAACATCGTGATGGCCTCAGTCGGGAGCGCGGTGGCCCCGGCCTGAAAGCCTGATCGTTCAAGAAGCGGCAGCAAAACCACCGCGGCGAAGGCAAGCGTAAACTTGTTCACCAAATTCCAAAGGCCGAAACCCTGCCCCCCGTTGGGCGAGATCACAGCCATCCGTTTCGCAAACATTGCGGGC
>CAYGMX010000003.1:2429-29888 GCA_964351055.1 uncultured Loktanella sp.
CAAAGGGGATCACATCGCCGGGCGATAAAGTCAGGGTGTAACCGAAAGAAGCAACCGCGAGCACCATGGCGACTAGTAAGACCGGCTTTTCCCCGACCCGCCGCGCGAGCGCCGACCAGACCGGTGAGGAGAGCGCTGCGGCCAGAAAAAACAGGACCAGCAACGCCCCTTCCCAGCCCGGAGCGCCCAGCTTGCTTTCCACATAGAACAGGAAAAGCGTCGATGAAACCGCCAGCGGTGTGGCATTGACCAAAGCAAGCACCAGCAGCTTGCGCGCCGTGCTGTCGCGGATGATGTCGTTGATTTGCGAGGGTTCGGGGCTGACCCTGTCTTTCCACTCCGGCCACATGAAAGCTGTGGCAATCAGCGTGACCGCGGCGAAACCATAGGCGAAAGCGGCGAAAGGGTCCGCGACAACCCCGATCAGCACGGTTGGGACGACGGCAGCGATGCAGACCCCAAGCAACGCCCCGCTTTCGCGCCATGCCGCCAGCCTGACGTGCCCTTGCGGGTCGGGCCCTGCCTTGCTGACCCCTTGCGCGTAAAAGTTGATCGTCAAGAAGCTGAACGCGGTGAAAAGCCCGGTCACAGTCAACCCGAACCACCAGATCGGCGCGATGGGCGGTGCCACTGCGAAAAGCCCGATCATCGACACGGCCAAAACGATTGCCGTCAGCGTGATCACGATTTTCTTGCTGCGGGTCAGGCGTTCACTGACCCAACCCAGAAACGGGTCCTGCACCACGTCAAAGAGCCGGAGCGCAAAAAGCAGGGTGCCAAGCGCTGTCAGGCTGACGCCGAATGTATCGGCATAGTACTTTGGCGCGTAAATATAGATTGGCAATCCGGCCCCCGCCAGGACCGCGGCGAAACCGGTATAGGCCGGTAGCCGCTCTGCAAGGGCTTTCATCTGCTGACCTCTTCGGCCGGTGGTTTGGGTTGTGACCGGAAGGTCGCCCCTTTCCACCACAGCTTGATCGCTTGCCAATGGATCAGCGCAAGCACCCTGCGCGAACCAAAGGGACGCCGAAGTGCCGCCCTGAGAATGGACCTGTTGGTGATCGGTTCGCGCGCACCGGTCAGCGTCGCTATCAATCCGCCATTGCCGCGTGTGTAATCGATCCAGATCCCGATGCTGTCGGGCTGGATATCAAACCGAAAGGTATAGCCGCCTTCGACGGGTTGAAACGGTGACACATGCATCAGCTTTTGCGCTGAAATCGTGTCTGCTTTCGTGATGGCGCGGCCATCGTCGTGGCGGCACAGATAGGAGTGCCGGTCGCCAAAGGTGTTTGTGACCTCTGCGATCACCGTGGTCAGGCTGTCGTCAGCGTTATAGCACAGCCAGAACGAAACAGGGTTGAACACATGACCCAATACGCGTGGCTGCGCGAGCAGCGCAATGCGAGCGGCATCCGTGATCCCGTAGGTTGCAAGGATTTGCCGCACCCAAGCGGCCCCGATGCCCTGCTTGGGCGGTCCGCCATGATCGCTGTCATGCAGCGACATCAGGCCGCAGGCGTTGCGCCCGAAGAACCATGGCGCCATTGCCGGTGCTTCGGCATCCAGCAAAACATAATCAATGGAGTAGCGGAACGCGTTTTTCGTTGCCCCCCGTCGCCCGTGGTAGGTTTGTGCTGCAATATGATGAACGCTGGAGGTCACTCCGCCGCGACATCCAGCCTATGCGCCGCGTTCATGGCGTCTACGACATCCATCGCACTCGATAGCCCGTCTTCGTGGAACCCGTTCTTCATCCATGCGCCGCAGAACCATGTACGGTTTGATCCATTCATGGCAGCAGCTGCTTCTTGCGCTGCAAGTGCGGCAAGATCGTAAACCGGATGGTGCAGGGTCACTTCGTCCCAGATCAGGTCTTCACGGATCGGGCGGTTGCTGTTGAGAGTGACCATCATGTCCTCTCCGGTCAGCCAAGGCTGGAGCGAGTTCATCCAGTAGGTCAGGTTGATTTCCTTGTCCGTGCGCTGCGCATCTTCTGAGTAGATCCATGAAGACCAGACCTGACGCCGCTTGGGCATGATGGAAGTATCAGAGTGCAGCACGATCTTGTTGGGCTGATATCTGACCGCGCCGAGCACAGACCTCTCGACCGCAGTTGCGTCGGACAGCATGGCAAGGGTGTCGTCGGAATGGGTTGCGAGGACGACCTCATCAAAATGTTCCCAATCCCCGCCGCCGGTTTTTACATCAGCGCCTGCAGGCGTGCGACGCACCGCATCAATCGGCGCGCCAAGGCGGATATCGATGCCACGTTGCAGCATATCGGCCGCAAGCCGTGTGACATATTCGTGCGACCCGCCGGCAACCGTATACCACTGATGTTGCCCTGTTGCACCAAGCAACGCGTGATTGTCGAAGAAACGCATCATGGCATAGGCGGGAAAATCCAGAATCTTTTCCTTTGGGGTGGACCAGATCGCACCGGAAAACGGCAGAAGATAATGGTCGCGGAAATAGTTGCTCAGTCCCAGCTTGCGCAACAATTCCCCGATGGTCATGTTCTCGTCTTGGCTGGCCTCAAGCCCTTTGGCATTGAAACGCAGGATATCGCGGACCATCCGCAGAAACTTCGGGCTGGCAATGTTGCTGCGCTGGGCAAACAGTGCATTCAGGCTGGCCAGACCGTACTCCATTCGGCCACCGCTGAATGACGCGCCAAAGCTCATGTTGCTCTTGGTAACAGGGACATCAAGGTGATCGAACAGCTTGGTCAGATGCGGGTAGTTGGCATAGTTGAAAACGATAAAGCCCGTATCGACAGGTTGGTCCCCGTTCTTACCCGCCATGCGTGTGCGGGCATGGCCGCCAAGACGCTTTTCAGCCTCGAACAAGACAACACGATGGTTTTTTGCCAAAGCATGTGCGGCGCCCATTCCTGAAATGCCAGCCCCAATCACCGCGATTTTCTTGGGCGCGGCCGTCCCGGTCTCAGATGGCATTCGTGGTCGCTCCGTCCTCTTTGGGCTGTCTTACTATGGTCTGTTACGTGTCTACAACTCGCATGGATCATTACAAAAAGAATTGCGTGGGTGATCCAATGCCGGATCAGCCGCGTAACATGAATATGTTGACGGACACACACGCCCTCGCGAATACAGATGCGCCGCATTTACAGGTGACCTATAATGCCGTGAAAGCGCAGCGCATTCGCAAAGTGGGGAATACAAAGGTGACAGCCGACGTGGCGACCAAACGTATGGAATGGATCGCGCAGATCCATGCCGTGCGAGACAACAAGGACCGGGCCGCTTTTGCAGAGCTGTTCGGATACTTCGCGCCGCGCGTGAAGTCCTTTTTAATGAAATCGGGGGCCAGCCCAGATCTGGCAGAAGAATGCACGCAAGAGGTGATGGCGACCCTTTGGAACAAGGCCCATCTGTTCGACCCGACCAAGGCAAGCGTATCCACATGGATCTTTACGATTGCCCGGAACCGCAAGATCGACTTGCTGCGCAAGCAGCGCAGGCCTGAACCCGAAGACCTCCCTTGGGGGCCTGAAGCAGACCCTGAAGCCGCCGATGCCTTGGGCTTGCAGCAGGAAACAGAACAACTTGGACGGGCCTTGGCAACTTTGCCCGCTGAACAAAGAAAACTGATTGAACGCGCCTATTTTGGCGAGTTGAGCCATAGCGAGATTGCCGCCGAAACCGGACTTCCTTTGGGGACGATCAAATCGAGAATAAGACTGGCGCTGGACCGTTTGCGCCACGCAATGAAGTGAACAATGACATGAACAAGATTAAACACCACCTGAGCGAACAATTGTTGATGGGCTATGCCGCTGGCACCTTGCCCGAAGCCTTCAACCTTGTTGTCGCGACCCATATCTCAATGTGTGATGACTGCCGCGCGGCCTTGGCCGGGTATGATGCAGTGGGTGGAGAAGTGATGCTTGAAAGCGATCCGGTGGAAGTGGCCGAAGATGCGCTTGCGGCGACAATGGCGATGATCGAAAAGGGTGTTGGTGCCGATCAGCCTGCGCCTGAGCGTTCCAAGAACGCGCTTTTCCCCGGACCTTTGCAGGATTATGTGAACGGCGATCTGGATAGCTTGAAGTGGCGCAAGGTTGGTGGTGGCGTCAGTCAGCTGGTGTTGCAAACCTCAAGCGAAGCCAGTGTGCGCCTTTTGCGTATTCCGGCCGGAACGGCTGTGCCGGATCACGGCCACCGCGGTACAGAACTGACCCTTGTTCTTCAAGGTGCCTTTACCGACGAACATGATCGCTTTGGCGCAGGTGACGTCGAGGTCGCCAATGAAGATATGCACCATACACCCATCGCCGAAGCAGGTATGGACTGTATTTGTCTTGCCGCTACCGATGCGCCTTTGCGGTTCAACGCCCTTGTCCCGCGACTGGCGCAGCGCTTTATCGGTATTTAGGCTGGCCGGCACCGCAAAAAGTATGAGCGCCCCGATGTTGATCGGGGCGTTTTTTCTTTAGACAGAGTGATAGGTTTCGGTGTTTCCATCGACAGCGATGGCCTGACCCGACACAAACCGTGCCGCATCTGACGACAGATAAAGGCACAGACCTGCAATCTCTTGCGGTTCGGCAAAGCGCCGCAAAGAACTGCCCGAGGCATAATCTGTGTAAATGACATCCGGCGTCACGCCGCGTGCCTGCGCTTCTGCGGCCATCACCCTGTCCATCCTGTCCCCGCTGACCGCACCAGGACAGATCGCGTTACAGCGAATACCGTGCGGACCCAGTTCCGTGGCGATTGTCTTGGTAAAGCCGATGACAGCCCATTTTGCGGCAGCATAGGGCGCGCGGAAGGGCGCACCAAACAGGCCGGATGTCGACGACATGTTGGTGATCACCCCTGATTTTTGTGCTTTCATCACAGGCGCGACGGTCCGGCAGGTGAGCATCTGCGCATCCAGATTGACCGCCAGACATTGCTTCCATGCTTTCAGATCAAGGTCTTCGACGGGTCCGGCCTGCCCGGCTATGCCCGCATTGTTGATCAGGACATCGCAGCCGCCAAGCCGGTCCAATCCCGCAAGCAACCACCGATCAAGCGCGGTTTCATCCGTCACGTCGACACAAGCACCGGCTATCCTTGCATCAAGCGTTGCAATTGCCGCCGCATCCTGATCGCAGACATGCACTTGCGCGCCCTGATCGGCATAGGCCTCTGCAATGACCCTGCCGATGCCACCGGCCCCAGCAGTAATAAAGACCCTTTGTGTCATTCTCTTATCCTTTTGGCGTGATGATCGCGACCATCGGGGTCTCTGGGTCGGGAGCGAGTTCTTCGAAATCGAAATTGTCCAACCGGTCTGCCCGTTTACCAGCACGGGTTGCTGCTGTCAGGACGCCGGAAACGTCCTCTCCCGCTTGCCGCAAGTGCACTTCGAGCTTGCCCGCTTTTTCGCCGATAATCTCGACATCGCGGTGCAGCAGACGCAGCGCCTTGCGGATTTCGCCCGCCTGTTCGCGCATGCGGGCATCCTTGAGAATGGCGCGCATGGTGTTCAGCGTTGCCATGCACGTGGTTGGCGACACGATCCAGACACGGGCATCAAAACCTGCGCGCACGACCTCCGGCAGGCGGGCATGCAATTCGGCATAGACTGCCTCTGAGGGTAGAAACATGATCGCGCCATCAGCGGTTTCGCCTTCGATGATATAGCGTGCGCTGATATCCTTGATGTGTTTGCGCACGGCCATGCCCAGATCGCGCAGCGCGGTCTGTTGCTGTGGCTGGGTTTCGGCGGCGGCATAGGCCTCGTAGGCTTCGAACGGGAATTTGGCATCAATCACGATTGGCCCGGGCGGGTTTGGCAAATGCACCAGACAATCGGCCCGCTTGCCGTTGGACAGCGTATGTTGCAAGGCATAGCTATCGCTGGGCAGGGCCTTGGACACGATATCGGTCAACTGGATTTCGCCAAACATGCCGCGCCGCTGCTTGTTGGACAAGATATCTTGCAATGACAGTACATCACCTGACAGTTTTTCGATATTCGTCTGTGCCCTGTCGATGGTCGCCAGCCGCTCTTGCAACTGGGTCAGGCTCTTGGTGGTTTTCTCGGACGACCCGCTGAGTGTTTCTTTCATCCGCTCCTGCATTTCTGCCAAGGACCGTGCGGATCGCAGCGCATTGTCGGCAAGCCTTTCGGCCATTTGTGCCTGCACTTCGGCCAGACGCGCTTCCATTGTTTGCACGACATGTACCTGTGCATTGGCCTGCGCGTCGCTGACTGTCTGGATGTTTCCGGCAAGCTGATGCTGCCCTTGGCCCAAGAGTTGGACATCCTGTGCCAGCCGCCCGACCTGAGAGGCGACGAATTGCACCGCCTCTGTCGATTTTCCTGCGCGCCGCACTGACATCAAGAGCAGGATCAACACCAGCAGGCCGGTTATGACAGCGGCCAAAACCCCCAGCACGACGGGATCGCTCAGGTCATAGGATGTTTCGCCGATCTGGATCATGTGCGCCCGAAGAGCCGTTCAATATCGGCCAGCTTGAGTTCGACATAAGTTGGTCTGCCGTGGTTGCACTGCCCCGAAAGCGGCGTGGCTTCCATTTCGCGCAGCAGGGCGTTCATTTCTGCCGCTTGCATCCGGCGCCCTGACCGAATGGACCCGTGACAGGCAACGCGGCTCAGGATTGCCTCGATCCGTGCCTGCACTGATGCGCTGTCGCCCTGATCGGCCAGTTCATCAAGAACGTCGCGGATCATGGCCGCTGCGTTGACCTCGCCCAGAATAGCGGGCGTTTCACGCACGGCAATCGCACCACCGCCAAAAGGTTCGATAGTCAGGCCAAGGCGGGCCAGATCATCGGCGATTTCCATCAGGTGCGCGGCTTCGCTGTCAGACAGTTCGACGATTTCAGGGATCAGCAGCGCCTGTGCCGCAACGCTGTTTTCGGCCATTTGCGCCTTGAGCTTTTCATAGACAAGCCGTTCATGTGCTGCGTGCTGATCGACGATCACAATGCCTTTTGCAGTTTGCGCAATGATGTAGTTTTCGTGGACCTGTGCCCGCGCCGCCCCCAGGGGCAAATCGTCTGTTGCATCGTCAACGACAGGCTCGATCCGTGCAGAGGGCGCTTCGGCAAAACCGGGGGCCTGTGCCTGAAATGTCAGCGAACGTGCGCTGAAACTGGGTCTGTCCATCTGATAGACGCGCGGCCCAGTCGCTTGGGGCGTGATCGCCCCCAAGGTCGCTGTGGCCACCGTGGTAGATGCCCGATGTCCTGCCCCCGCCAGCGCGTGGCGCAAGCCCGACACAATCAAACCCCGCACTGTGCCGGGATCGCGAAAGCGAACTTCGGCTTTTGCGGGGTGTACGTTAACGTCCACCAGCGTTGGATCACAGTCGATGAATAGCGCCGCAACAGGGTGCCTATCACGCGAGAGCACATCCATATAGGCGGCCCGCAACGCGCCAAGCAGCATTTTGTCGCGCACAGGGCGGCCATTGACGCAAAGGTACTGCGCCACAGCGGCACCCCGCGAATAGGTGGGCAAGGCGGCATAGCCCGTGAGGTGGAACCCGTCGCGTTCCGCATCAATCCGCAAGGCGTTTTCGGCAAAACCCTTGCCCAAGACTGCGCGTAACCGGCCGTGCAGTGCCGCGAACAGATCACCGGATTCGGCGTCAACGCGGAATGTTGTGCGGTGATCGCCCCCGGACACATCGCGCAGGATGAACGTGACGAAAGGTTCGGCCATAGCAAGGCGTCGCACCACATCTGCGACTGCTTGCGCCTCGGCCCTGTCGGTCCGCAGGAACTTCAGCCGCGCGGGGGTGGCATAGAACATGTCGCGCAACTCGATCACAGTGCCGGCTGAGAGGGCCGCAGGTTTGACCCCTTCCGCCCGCCCACCGGCGACAGCGATATTTGCAGCGTCTTCACCCGCCGCGCGCGATGTGATCGTGAGCCGCCCGATCGCACCCAGCGAAGGCAGTGCCTCACCGCGAAACCCGAAAGAGGTGATGTTGAGTAGGTCCGATCCGTCGATCTTTGATGTCGCGTGCCGTGACAGGGCCATCGGCAAATCAGAGGCCGACATACCGCATCCATCGTCTGTCACGCGGATCAGTGTTTTCCCGCCATCGGCGATCACAACCTCGATCCGGCTTGCGCCAGCATCAAGGCTGTTCTCGATCAATTCCTTGACCGCAGAGGCGGGCCGCTCCAGCACCTCACCCGCCGCAATCCGGTTGATTGCGGCGTCGTCAAGCTGCCGGATGACCGGACGGGGCTTTATTTGGGGGTCTGCCATAGCCATACCACAAGGTCTAGCATAGCAGGCGCCGATTCTGCGAGGGGGAAAAGGCTGTGGCAAGACCTGCCAGTTTCCCCACCCAGATCAGTGTTTTAGTGCAGATGCACGCCCTATGGCGTGCTTTCCAGACCTTCGGGCTTGCCCACCACGACAAAGTGCAGGGCGTCCGGTTGCAGCAGTTCCGAAGCGACGCGATTGGCATCTTCCAGTGTGACGGCGTTCACGAAATCATTGCGATCGACTACATATTCCGGTGGAAGACCGACCATCTGCATGCCGACCATGATCTTGGCGATCTCGGCGTTCCCGTCGAACCGCAAAGGGTATTCGCCGGTCAGATAGGTCTTTGCCACCGCGAGTTCCTCTGCCGTGATGCCCTCATTGGCCATACGCGCCCATTCATCGCGGATCACAGCAATGGCCTGTGCGATGGTCGCGTTGGATGAGGCGACCGAACCCAGCATCATTTCCGCATGGAACTTTGGGACAAGATATGTGCCAATCCCGTAAGTCAGCCCGCGCTTTTCGCGCACTTCGGTCATCAGCCGTGATTCAAACCCGCCTGCGCCCAGCACATGGTTGACAACAAAGGCCGCAAAAAAGTCTTCGTCATCCCGCTTCATTCCGTCATGCCCGAAAAGCGCGACCGCTTGGGGGGTGTCATAGTCAATCACAGTGACCCCACCCTCAAGCCCAAAGGCCACATCATCGGGAAGCGGCGGGCCTTCGGCGGGCAGGTCACCCAGCAGGTCATCCAGCATCGCGCCCACGGCCTCGGCTGTTGTGTCGCCGACGACCGACACGAACACGCGGTCGCGGGTCAATGCATTGCGATGGGCGGCAAACATGTCTTCTTGGGTCAATGCTGTCACGGTTTCAACCGTGCCGTCTATAGATGACCCGTAAGGATGATCTCCAAAGGCGGCGGCATCAAAGGCGGCGCCTGCAATGGCATTGGGGTCCTTTTCATCACTCGCGATGCCTGACAGGACCTGCGCGCGCACACGGTCCAGTGCGCTTTGGTCAAAGCGGGGTTCTTTCAAAGCTTGGCGCAGCAGCTCCAATGCTTCGGCCTTGTTTTCCGTCAGAAACCGCGCAGAGATTGACAGGGTATCATCCTGCGCCCGAAAGCTGAAACTCGCTGCCAGAGCCTCGAGTGCTGTCTGGAATTCCTGTGCGTCCATTTCGCCGGACCCTTCCTCCAGCAAGGCTGTCATCAGGTTTGTCGCCCCCCGTTTGCCAGGCAGATCAAGCGAGGAACTGCCCCGAAACCGGATTTCAAGGGCAATAAAGGGAATGGCGGGTTCTTCGACGACCCAAGCATTGATCCCCTCAGGTGAGGTGACCTGCTTGATGTCGATTTCGGCATGGGCCGTCGTTGTGACCAACGCAAGGCAGATCGCGATCAGGTACCGGCGCATCAGCGTGCCTCCTCTTGGCTGGATACGACCCAGCCTGTGACGGCCTGATCGCGGTTAAACACCTTGGCGGCAACTGCCTTTATGTCTGCCTCGGTCACTGCCTGCAGGACCTCGGGCCATGCCTGCACATCAGCCACACTCAGGCTTTGGGTCAGTGCTGCACCATAGCGCCGCGCCAATCCGTCCACGTTATCAAGGGCGTAGATTTCCGACGCGCGCAACTGGGTGCGGATACTTTCCATGCGTGCGGGGTCGATCTCGGCCTCCATAAAGGCGTTGATTACCTCGTCCATCGCGGCCTCTGCCTCTGACAGGCTTACACCTTCGGCAGGGACAATCGCGAAAGAAAAGGTTCCGTCATCAAGGCGGGACCCGTCATAGGAGGCGTTTGTGTAAATCGCTGTGTCAGTGTCAAATTGCAGCGCTTGGCCAAGTGCAGATGTGAACGGGGATCCGCCCAGCAATTCGGCCAGATAGACCAAGGCTGCCGCTTCGCTTTGCGCACCGGGGTCCCGTTCGGGTGCAAGGTAGCTGCGGATCAGGAAAGGCTGGCTGACACGCTGGTCAACATAGGTGATCCGGCGTTCAGCGCGCTGTGGCGGCTCTTGCGGGCGTTCGCGCACAGGCAATTGGTCCTCTGCGGGGATCACGCCGTAGTATTCTTTGGCCAGTGCCAGAACCTCTTCGGGTTCGACATCTCCGGCCACCACAAGGATGGCGTTGTTGGGCGAATAGTACAGATCGTAGAAATCAAGCGCATCTTGCAGATCAAGCTGCTCCATCTCGTGTTTCCAGCCGATGATCGGCACGCCATAGCGGTGGTTCTGGAACAGGGCGGCGTTGAATTGTTCGCGGGCCAGCGCATTGGGGCTGTTCTCGGTGCGCTGGTTGCGCTCTTCCAGAATGACCTGCCTTTCGGTTTCGACATCTTCGGGCGTGATCCGGAGATTGTTCATCCGGTTGCTTTCCATCTGCATCATCAGTTCCAGCCGGTCCGCAGCGATCCGCTGGAAATAGGCAGTATAGTCATAGCTGGTGAAGGCATTATCGCTACCGCCATTGGCGGCAACTGTGGCCGAAAACTCGCCCGGTTCCAGAACATCGGTGCCTTTGAACAGCAGATGCTCTAGAAAATGCGCGACGCCGGATGCCCCGACCGGTTCATCCGCAGAGCCGACCTTGTACCAGACCATATGCACCACAACTGGCGCGCGGCGGTCTTCGATGACAACGACCTCCATCCCGTTATCAAGCGTATAGGTTGTGACTTCTTCGGCTTGGGCTGCAAATGCAGTGACCATCAAGCAGAAAGCGGCAAACAAACGTGTCATGGGCACCCTTTTTGATAATGCTGCCCAGATACCTACGCCGGATCGCGCTTTGTTCAAGTCACTATACGCTGTTGTGAGCTAGGGTTACTGCGCCAAGGGTGGCGTGGGGACACGGATGCCCAAGGCGCGCAAGCGTTCAAGCTCTGCAAAGGTGTCAAGCGCCTGACCGGCATAGGCCGGAAAATACCGGTCCCGCCCTAATGGATTAAAGACATTCGACCGGCGCGCGCGTTCCAGACGGGCTTCATCGGCGGCGGCAAGTTCGGTGCGGATGGTCGGGCTGACCCCATAGCGCGAGGCTTGTGCGATCAGGGCCGCATCCCCCGCAGGCAGACCGCCGGCGATCTGAGCCGCAGCAGACCCGCCAAGGGCTGCGATAGCGTCGGCGTTCGGTGTGGGGTCGGTCCGGTTCGTGCCACCCGGCGTGGGTGTCGGCAGATCGCGCGTTTGAGGGATTTCCAGCGGGCCAACAGGGATCACGGCAAAGGCATCGGGGCCACCACCGGCGGCCTGCAGGTCCCGCAAGGGGCGATCAGTATTGCCGCAAGCGGCAATCAGGGTCAGGGCCAGAGCCGGAAAAGTCAACGTACGCATTACCAAATCCCTAGGTGTCTGAGAGTTGTCTATCGCATGGTCCGCCGGAGGTCACGCGGGTTTCTTTTTGTCATCCGCCAGAAATGCCAGCCCGATCGCCCCGATAAAGATCGAGATGTCGGCGACATTGAAGGCATAGGGGTTGTTGATCCCGCAGCACGACATGTTCAGGAAATCTGCGACCGCCCCGTAAAGAAAGCGGTCGATCACATTGCCCATCGCCCCCCCGATCAGAAAGCCACCCGAAATATAGACCCATTTGCTGCCGCCGACCTTGTGCAGCCACCAGATGACCGCGCCCGTGATCGCGAATGCGACCCCGACCAGCACCCAGCGCATGTCATAATCCGCAAAGAGCCCAAAGTTCACGCCGCGGTTCCACGCCATACGGAATTCAAGGAAAGGTGGCCAGACTTCGATCCGGCCATCAGTTTCGTTGATCAGACCCAGCCAGTGCACCACATAATATTTGGTGATCTGGTCGATCAGAAACACCCAAAATCCGGTCCAGAACATCAGATTCATTGTGCTGCTCCTAGTGCCGGAAGTGACGCATGCCGGTAAAGACCATGGCGATGCCGGCTGCATCTGCGGCGGCGATCACTTCATCGTCGCGCATCGATCCACCCGGCTGGATCACGCAGGTCGCTCCGGCAGCGGCGGCTTCCATCAACCCGTCAGCAAAAGGAAAGAACGCGTCAGAGGCGCCGGCAGCTCCTTTGGTCAGCGGCTCTGGCAGACCCATGGCATCGGCCATACGTTCGGCCTTTTTTGCGGCGATCAAGGCGCTGTCAAGGCGGCTCATCTGGCCTGCCCCAACGCCGACCGTCGCTTTGTTCTTCACATAGACGATTGCGTTCGATTTCACGTGTTTGGCGACTTTCCACGCAAAAAGAAGATCTGCCATCTGCGCATCAGATGGCGCGACCTTGGTAACGACTTTCAGATCGTCCATCCCGACAAAGCCGGTATCCTTGTCCTGCACCAGCATGCCGCCTGCAACCTGCCGGTAGGTCGTGATGGGTACTGTCACGTCAGGCAAGCTCTCAGTTGTCAGCAGGCGCAGGTTCTTTTTGGCGGCAAAGACCGCTTTGGCGGCATCAGATGCGCCAGGGGCGATCACGACTTCGGTAAAGATTTCAACGATGGCCTTGGCGGTGTCTTCGTCCAGTGGTTGGTTCAGCGCGACGATCCCGCCAAAGGCGCTGGTGCGGTCGCAATCGAACGCGTTCTGGTAAGCCTCAAGCAAGGTCGCCCCACGCGCCACGCCGCAAGGGTTGGCGTGTTTGATGATGGCGACGGCAGGGCCATCGGCAGGGTCGAATTCAGCGACCAGTTCAAAAGCCGCATCGGTATCGTTGATGTTGTTGTAGGACAGGTCCTTGCCCTGATGCTGCACGGCAGTCGCCACACCGGGACGATCTGAGCCGTCGGTATAGAAGGCCGCTGATTGGTGACTGTTTTCGCCATAGCGCATGGTTTGCTTGAATGTTCCGCTGAACGAACTGCGACGCGGGGTCTTTTCCCCGATAGCGCCCGCCATCCATGTGCTGACGGCGGTGTCATATGCGGCTGTACGGGCATAGGCGGTTTGGGCCAAATGCTGGCGCAGGGCCAAGGTTGTTTGCCCGTCATTGGCGTCAAGTTCTGCCAGCAAAGCCGCATAATCCTCGACATCCGTGACGACCGTGACAAAAGCGTGGTTCTTGGCCGCAGAGCGGATCATCGCGGGGCCGCCGATGTCGATATTCTCGATGCAGGTGTCAAAATCCGCACCTTTGGCGGCGGTTTCCTCGAACGGATAAAGGTTCACCACCAGCAGGTCGATAGGGCCGATATTGTGTTCGACCATCGCATCGCGGTGGCTCTCCAGATCACGCCGCGCCAAAAGGCCGCCATGCACGACAGGGTGCAGGGTCTTGACCCGCCCGTCCATCATTTCGGGAAATCCGGTCACATCGGCCACATCGCGGACCTCTAGACCCGCATCGCGCAGCGCCTTGGCTGACCCGCCAGTTGAAAGCAGTTCAACCCCGCGTGCTGCCAGCGCTGTGCCAAGGTCGATCAACCCTGTCTTGTCGGATACGGAAAGCAGCGCGCGGCGCAATGGTGCTAGGTCGGTCATATGGGTCCCCAAAGGCTAGTCTATGGTATGCAGCGGGTCGGCCTCTGCCAGATCACGCACCACATTGGGCGTGTCCTGTGCTTTGGCGAGCGACCAGCGGACGCGTGTCGCATAGGCTATTGCGCGGCCGGATAAAACCACCTGTTGCGCAGCACGGGGTCTTAATTGCCCATTCTGAAGATAAACCGAAGGGGAAATACCAAGATTGGCCTGTCCGTCATGGCGAAAAATCCAGACTTCGCCTGATTTCAGGGTCAGCGAGACCAGTGCTGTGTCTGTGTCATGTTCAGCCGCGACGTCGGGATGCAGATGAAATCTGATGCTGAATGCAATGCCTGCGCCGCCAGACTTTTCAAGCGCCTTGTCAAACGCCACCTCATCGTAGCGGTCCAGTGTCGTAAGCAGGTCTTTGGCCTCCAGTGTCCGGCCATCAGTGGATAGTTCCAGAATGCGTGCATGTATCAGGCCGTGCGACGACTGATAGCCGTTGTGCGACAGTTCAAGTTTCCGCCTTCTGCCATCTTCCACAAAATTGCAGTGCACCTTGGAAGGACCGTCGCTGAGCAATTCGTCGCCTGACATCAAACGGGCAGGTGGCGCCAGATGGGATGAAGAGATGCCATCAAGCGCCAGAGTGGCATGGCTGGGCGTGGCACGGCTGGCACGGCGCCAGTCTTCGCCAAACCGCGCGCCGGAACCGCAATTCACAATGATCGGCCGCCGCCCCGACGTCAGTTCAAAACCCAGAGTGCTGGCATGGGCATCGGCCGACGCATCCCCTGTCGGCGGTGCGGCCGCATCGACGATCAGGGACGTCCGCCCTCCTGTCACCCGCGCAAAGCCCATGTGCGGGCTTGCAGAGGGCAGGGTTTTGACGCCCGATCTGGCCAAGGCTTCGTCAAGGCGGCCCTCTATTCCGCCGCCGCCGCCATGAAAACGGGCCAGCGCACCGTTAGAGTGGCGCAAGGCCCTAAGTGTTGGCGCAATGCGCTCTACGGCATCATAAACCTGTGCAGGCACGCTGTGCCCGCTGTCGACCAAAACCTGGATTGTCCAGTTCAGCAAGCTGAGCACGGCAAGCAGTTCTTCGGGGTTGCGCGTTGCGATCGCGCCATCCCCGTCGATGTGCGTACTACAGTCCTGCGCAAGAGCCGCGACAGCTTGGTCGACGTGATGGTCCATTCCCTTCAAGGTCAATCCCGCATGGATTGTGCCTGCGATTGCTTCAAACCTGCCGATACCGGGCGCTGTGACTTTCCAGCGCTTTGACAAAAACAGGGTCTGCCGCGCAAGGCTTTGGAAAAAGATGTGTGTCTGCGCCTCGTCCTGACCGCGCAGCAGGAACAGTCCGTGATTGATCCAGCGCATCACGCGGCGGCCTGTGATCCCGGGTGTCCAACCCGCGCTTTTGCCATTGCCGTAGCGGTCTATCCATTCAAAGACCCAAGTTTGCGCGCGCAGTCGTGCGTTCTCGTCTCCGACGGCGGCAAGATCATCAAGCCATATGAAACTCTGGATTTCGCCATCGACTGTCGGGCTTTTTGTTGCGATGTCCCAAATCGAACGCCTTGGGCCTTCGACCCGCAGCCCCGAAAACAGAAAGTTCCCTGCGATCAGTTGCCGCCCGCGTGCAACCACACCGATCGTGCGCGGTTCAGGAGCCGTCACAAAGGCGGTTGTGATCTTCGCCCTAGCCGCCTTTCGGGCATGAAACCCGTGCATCAGGCGAAGACGGCGCGCATGCCATGTGTGAGGTTTTGCCAAGTCCTACAGCCCTGATTTGCGCCATTCCGCCCTGCTTATGCAAAGCATAGGAAAAGGACGGTGCGAAGTCACGCAGGCTTTGTCAGAACCGCCACATAAAAACCGTCCATGCCGCCAAGTTCTGGCCAGTAATCCGGACGCAAGCGCAGGCCGCCTTCTGGGGAGATCCAGCCGGGATCAACGCCCGCAACAAGCAAGGCAGCCGAATCTGTGCGAAGCGCCGGATGGCGTTCCAGCGCGTCTTCGATCTGCACCTCGCCTTCATCAGGCAGAAGCGAGCAGGTGCAGAAAACAAGCCGCCCGCCGGGTTTGAGAAGTGTCAGCGCGTGATCGATCATCGCCTCTTGTTGCGCGATCAGGTCCGCGAACTCGGAGCCGTCCTTGGCATAGGGCAGGTCGGGATGTCGCCTGATCGTGCCGGTCGCAGAGCAGGGCGCGTCAAGCAGGATCGCATCAAAGCCGCTCTCGTCAAAGGCAAAGGCATCGCTGACCACGGTTCTTGCGGCGAGGCCGACTCGCTTGAGGTTTTCGGCGATTCGCGCGGCCCGTTTTTCCGAGATATCGACGGCGGTGACATCCGCATCGGCCGCCGCAAGCTGCATCGCCTTGCCGCCGGGGGCGGCGCAGAGATCAAGGACCTTAAGCCCCGCCACATCGCCCAATACCTTGACCGGGATGGCGGCGGCTGCATCCTGTACCCACCAGTCGCCGGTGTCGTAGCCGGGCAAGGCGGAAACCTGCCCGGCATTTGCAATCCGGACCGAACCGGTCGGCAGGACGCCGCCACCCAAGCGGGCCGCCAGCGCCGTCGCGTCACCTTTGGCTGTCAGATCAAGCGGGGCACCGGCAAAATGCGCCGCTTCCATGCCCGCAACCGCATCGCGGCCCCAAGCGGCCACAAGCGGCTGCCGCAGCCAGCCCGGTGTCAAAGGGATCGGGCGTTTGTTCCACCCTGCGGGGCCTTCGTCTGCGATCTTGCGCAAGACCGCGTTGGTGAGGCCCTTCATCGATTGGGTCCGCTTGTTGCGGCCGACAATTTCGACATAGGCATTGACCACACCATGCGCGGCCTCGCCACCGCAGAGTTCGATCACGCCTAGGCGAAGCGCGTTCAGAACATAATCAGGCGGCGGTTTCTTGAGAAATGGCTTGAGCATCCGGTCGGCCCGATCCAACCCCCGCAAGGTATCGGTCGCAAGGCGCTGGGCGCGGGCGCGGTCCTCGTTGGCCAGTTGTGCGAGTGCGCCACCCGCGATCAGTTCGGGCATCAAACGCCCCTCTGTTGTGATCTCCATCAACAACAGATGCGCGGTGCGGCGGACGGGCAAACCTGACTGGCTCATGGATGTCTCACTTGAAGCTGGGTGCACGGGGCGTATATCAAAGCCAAGCCGCCGACAAGGAGAGCCTCCTGTGACCGATCAGCCCAAAGACCTGCCGCCCGCTGCCCTCCGCGCCTTGGCCGAAGCCGAAGAGCGCCGCAAAGCAGCGGATCCAAAGAAAATGCCACCCGAATTGGGCGGGCGGGACGGCCCCGAGCCTGTCCGCTTTGGGGATTGGGAAAAAAAGGGCATTGCTGTCGATTTTTGAATGCGCAACAGGCGAATGGCGTGATCCACCAGAATTGGGCTCTGAATGCTTTTGCAATCGCAAGGTAGCGTGTAGGTTGCGACGACCGCGCAGAGGGAATCAGATTTGCTTGTCCATCGCATTGCCGCTTTTATTGCTTGTTGTTCGCTTGCCGGTTGCGGCTTGCCGCGGGGTGCCGGCTTCCAGTCAGAGGTTCTTGCGGCATCGAATGCAAACACCGCAGCCGAGGGCGAAGCGCCGACCTATGATTTTGCGGTTTATGCGGTAGACCGCGATACGCTGCCTATTTTGCAAGGCTGGCCGACAACGGGGCAGAAAACGCGCGGGTGGCTGGTTGCGCAGGAACAACCGGCATCGCTGATTGTGGCGCCGGGTGACAAGGTCCAGATGACGATCTGGGACGCTGAAGAGGATTCAATCTTTGGGCCGACCGGTATCACGCCTCTGCAGCCTACCACCGTTACATCCGACGGGCGCATCTTTGTGCCCTATATCGGCAGTTTGACGATTGCAGGCATGTCGCCTGCGACCGCGCGTGACCGCATCGAAGAACAACTGATCCGCACTGTTCCTTCGGCGCAGGTCCAGCTCGAGGTCGAACCGGGCCGCGCCAATACTGCCAATCTGGCGGCCGGTGTCGGCGCACCGGGGCTTTATCCGTTGTCGGACAGAAACTTCAAAATTCTGGATCTGTTCTCGCAGGCCGGTGGCCCAAGCCCCGACTTGCGGTCGCCGCAAGTGCGTTTGGTGCGTGGTGGCCAGACATATGGCGTTCCCTTCGAGCGTCTTTTGAGAGAACCGCAGCTGAACATCGCCCTGCGCGGCGGGGACCGGATTTATGTCGAGGACGATGACCGCCAGTTCATCACGCTGGGTGCGACCGGCGCACAGGCGATCTTTGATTTCCCCGAAGTCGAGTTTTCGGCGCTCGAGGCTTTGGCGCTGATTGGCGGCGTGAATGCGGGAAGTGCAAATCCCGAAGGAATACTGATCTTGCGTGAATACGCGACCAGTGCGGTATCTGATGGTATCAAGGGACCACCAAAAGAGCGGGTTGTTTTTACCATTGACCTGACCTCGGCGGATGGCCTTTTTTCTGCTGGCAACTTCATGCTGGAAGGTGACGACCTGATCTATGGCACAGAGAGCGCGCTTGGCCCTGCGCTGACGCTCTTTGGATTGACCAACTCGCTTGGTGCGCTGGTAACGACGAACTGATCCTAGAACAGGCTGATATCATCGGCAAAACGCGTTTGATCCGTTATTCCGTCAACCGTCAGGATGTTGCCTCCGCCTAGATCGATTGTCGCTGTCCCACCTGCAAAGCTGCCGTAGACGAATAGCAGGTCGGCAGCCGATGTCAGCCCCGTCCAGAGGCTGGGTTCCAGTACGATCTGGTCCAGACCCTGCTCGAAATCGGCAATCAGGTCTGCGCCGCCGCTGAACACAAAAGTGTCGGCACCGGCGCGCCCGAACAACACATCATTGCCTGCGCCGCCATCAAGCCTGTCGTCACCGTTCCCCCCGTCTAGCCGGTCGTGCCCGTTACCGCCTAGTATGACGTCGTTGCCATTTCCGCCAAACAAGATGTCTGCGCCGTCGCCTCCGTCAATGTCATCGGCTCCGTTACGGCCCAGCACGGTATCATCCCCGCCCATCGCGCTGACCCGATCATCACCATCCCCCGCCATGATCAGGTCGAACCGGTCGCTGCCTGCCAATACTTCTGGCAAGCTGTTTCCATCAATCACAAGCCCCGGTGCCAGGCGCGCGTCATCTGCATGCAGAACGTCGCGCAGGCTATCGAGATTGCCTGCGACAAGCTGTTGCAAGGGGACGAGCATGTTGTTGGGATCGCCCTGATCGAGAGGTGGCAACGGTTGCGGTTCCCCGATCAAGGGCACAGGTGTCGCTGGTCCGGGATATCCCGGTGTGAGGCCCACCGGCAGACGCGATGCACCGATCAGATCTACCGTTGTCAAGTTTCGGTAGTCTATCGGTGCGCCATCGGCGCTTTGCACCGATAGCACCTCTTGCCCGTAGGCAATCCGCATTCCGTCGTCTTCGATTGTGATAAAAAGCTGGCTGATATCGCGCAGCATCGGCCAAAGCGAAAGGTCGATCCTGTCCTGTCCAAGGGTGAAATCCGTGATCGTATCGGGCATGCCATCGGCACTGAGGATGAAAAGATCTGCGCCTTCCCCTCCCGTCAATAGATCAGACCCGAACCCGTCGCGCAGAATATCATCGCCAGCCCCTGCGGTGATCGTGTCATCGCCGGCGTGTCCTTGCAGGACGTCGCCCCCCGATGTGCCCGCCAGCACACCGCCAAGCGGTGTTGCGGTTGCCGTGATCCCCGCCAGGCCAAGATCGAACGCCAGTTGGGTCACCCCCGTTTCGCTGCTGCTTGCCACGAAAATATCCAGCGCCGCGGCACGCTGCCGCGCGGCAAGCGCGCTGATATTGTCGAGCCCAAAGTCGACAGTGTCCTCGATGGTTGCACGGTGCATCAGCAACCCGCCTTCGAGCAGCACAAAAACCGAGACACCGTCATCCGCACCGCCCGCAATGACATAGGTCTTGTTGTCTGCCGTGATCGTTTCCAGTGATGTGACCCCGCCGAACCGCATTTCTCTGGCATCAAGGATATGATCGCGCACGATCATGCTACCGTCAGGCCCGATCTCGATGACGCTCAGGCTATCCGAACCGGCTGCACCAAGGACCGCGTAGGTGTGATTGCCCAGAGTGACAATCTCAAGCGCGGTCGGTGCGCTGATCCATAGTCCGTCGTCTGCGCCAATGGTCTGCGACGTCATAACAGCACCATCCCCGCTGATCTGCCGCGTGGTCAGGCCGTTCTGGGCGGCACTGGCGCTGACCACAAAGCTTTGCGTCCCGATGGTGGTTGTCGCAATAGCGGCGATCTGATTGGTGGTCTGGGGTGCCGTGTCATGGATAACGGCGTGGTTCATCAGCATGCCAGCGCTGTCAAACCGCAGTTGCGCCAGCCCACCCAAACCCGCCAATGCGCCAAACATGCTTTGCGTCCCGTCGGCATGGGCGAGCAAAGCCCCAAGCTGGAAGCCTGCAAAAGTCTCGGGAAGCATGCCAAGGGGGTCTGGGTTGCCAAGACGTCCTTCGCTTGTGATCGCGACGGTTTGCAGTGGTGCATCGGCGATGCCCCCTGTGACCAATTGCAGGCCATCCCCTCCCTGAAGAAAGGTAAAACCTCCCAATCCCCCCGGCAGGTTGCTACCGGAATACCCAAGGTCTGCCCCGATGGCCAAAGGCCCGCTGTCGATCAGCCAATGGCGCAGAACACCATCGTAGCGGGTGCCGCTATAAAGGTGCTGCATGCCATCCAGTTCAATGATCACAAGATCAGTGATGTGTGAATGGTGCATGTCGTCAGGATCGGTGACATGGGATATAAATGACAAAGATGACATAACTGGCCCCCCGGAACCGCGTATCGTCAGAACATGTCTCTTTCTTGGTCCGGATCGTTGGTGGTGCCGTGTCGCAATTGAGGCCGAAGCATGGACCTTGGGTTGCAATTTCCTCAATTTCGCAGCTGATTTTCGGTTCTTTGCGATCAATCCTTGTGCCATGCTTGACGAAACAAAATGGAGAGCGGCCATGGCCCCCAAATTCGGCACCAGCGGCCTGCGAGGTCTTGTGACGGAACTGACAGACGAATGCGTTTCGCTCTATGTGGCCGGATTTGTAAGTGCTTGCGCCACGGGCGCGGGCCTTTATGTGGGCCATGACTTGCGGGCATCCTCACCGCGTCTAGCACGGACCGTGGCACAGTCTGCGGCGGCGGTGGGCGTAAAGGTCTGGTTTTGCGGGCCGATCCCAACCCCTGCTCTGGCCTTAGCTGCCATGGCAGCCGGAGCCGGTGCGATCATGGTGACCGGCAGTCATATTCCGGCGGATCGGAATGGGCTAAAGTTCTATACGCCGCAAGGCGAGATCACCAAAGAGGATGAGGCTGCAATTGCGCAATCCCTTGCTCGGCAAGAGGGCCCTCAATCAGCCGCACCGATCGTGGATGTGCCGGACGCAGCACGCGCCTACCTCGCCCGATATGCGGGTGCGTTCCGCGGTGTCCTGCAGGGCCAACGGATTGGACTTTATGAGCATAGCGCCGTTGGCCGTGATGATCTGGCTGTTTTGTTGCAAGATCTTGGTGCGACCGTCATTTCGCTGGGGCGTTCCGATGTCTTTGTACCAGTCGATACAGAGGCGGTATCGGACGATCTGCGCGAGCAACTGAGAATCTGGGCGCAAGGCCAAGCACTGGCGGCGATTGTATCGACGGATGCAGATGGTGACAGGCCGCTTTTGGCCGACCAGCATGGCGAGGTCGTGCCGGGGGATATACTGGGCCAGATCACAGCGGCGGCGCTTGGCGCCAAGACAGTTGTCACGCCGGTTTCGTCGAATTCGGGTGTGGCAATGTCAGGGCGTTTCGAACAAGTCGTCAGAACCCGCATCGGGTCACCCTATGTGATTGCGGGGATGCAGGCCGCACAAGGCTGCGTTGTCGGGTATGAGGCGAATGGTGGTTTCCTGCTTGGTTTTGCGGCCGATGGCCCAAAGGGTGCGCTTCCGGCGCTGATGACCCGCGACGCCTTGCTGCCGCTTTTGAGCGTCCTCGACGCGGCGGCAGGAAGCGATGTTGCATCCCGTGTTGCGGCAGAGCCTGCACGCTTTACGGTCGCGGACCGTCTGCAAGACATCGATTTGGCGCAATCGGGGGCTTACATCACCGCATTGCAAGGCGATGCGCACGCCAGAGCCGCGTTGATCGGGCAGTTGGGTGGTGAATGTATCGCGGTTGATAACACGGACGGGCTGCGCATGACGCTTCGAGATCAGCGTGTCGTTCACATTAGGCCATCAGGCAACGCGCCGGAACTGCGGCTTTACATAGAGGCAGATTCGCCCGCTGCTGCCCGCGACTCTTTGGCAAAGGGTCTGGCTGCCTTGCGTCAAGGCCTTTTCCAGTCTGAAACAAGTCAGGTTTTGTGACAAAACACACAGAAGCCGGTCCATAAAAACACTAGCGTTGGGCGTGGGGAATTGTCGAGTAGTAACGGTTAGCGATTTGTCTTCATCGCACTCTGTGCTTTACCGCGCAGAGTGCTTTTATTTCTGGCCCTTATTTCTGGCCCTTATTTCTGGCCCTTGTATCCGTCCGGATTCTTGGACTGCCACGCCCAAGTGCTTGCCGTCATATCGTCCAGATCATGGATCGCGGTCCATCCCAGCTCTTGATTGGCCCGCCGCGCATCCGCCTGCATCGATGCAACATCACCTGCGCGGCGCCCCGCCTGTCTGGTTGCGATCGGTTGGCCACTGGCACGCGAAAAGGCTGCGACCATATCACGGACACTATAGCTTTGACCTGTGCCGATGTTGAAGGGCCGTGCGCCGGTCGCGCTGGCGGCATAATCAAGCGCTGCAACATGCGCGCGCGCAAGATCGACAACGTGAATGTAATCGCGCAGGCCCGTCCCGTCAGGGGTATCGTAATCATCGCCGAAGATCGTGAGCGCGTCGCGTTTGCCCACGGCGACCTGTGCAATATAGGGCATCAGGTTGTTTGGAATATCCTTAGGGTCTTCGCCGATCTGCGCAGAGGCATGCGCGCCGACAGGGTTGAAATAGCGCAAGAGAATAGCGGTCGCATCGCTGTTGGCTGCTGCCCAGTCGGTCAGGATACGTTCGGCCATCAGTTTGGAGTGACCATAAACATTGGTCGGATTTGTCGGATGAGCCTCGTCACAGGGCAGATAGTGGGGCTCTCCATAAACGGTTGCTGAGGACGAAAAGATCAAACGCTTGCAGCCGGCCCTTTCCATCGCGTGCAGCAGGCAAAGCGTTCCAGTGACATTCACATCGTAGTATTGCAGCGGCTTTTCGGCGCTTTCGCCAACGGCCTTGAGCCCTGCAAAATGGATCACCGCCTGAGGCTGAAACGCCTGCATGACTTCATCGAGTTTGTCGGCGTCGCGCACATCCCCTTCGTAATCAAGCACCACCCCGTTCGACAGCGCCCGTACCCGCGTCAGGACAGCAGGTGTCGCGTTGCTGTAGTTGTCGAGAACGCAGACTTCATGGCCCTGCGCCATCAGTTCCAGCAGCGTATGGCTGCCGATATATCCCGCGCCGCCAGTCACCAGAACACGCATGCCTGTCTCCTCATCAAGTTGACATGTTCTAGGCAATCCCATGCACGGGATCAACAGCGCCAACAATCTATGAGGCACGCAGTATGCGGCCGGCCTCCCGTTCGGCACAATACCAAGCATAGGTGCTTGCAAGCCCGTCGCGCAGGGAAATCTGCGGGGTCCAGCCCAGTCTGGTCATCGTAGAGATATCAAGCAGTTTGCGCGCGGTACCGTCAGACTGGCAGGGATCTAGTTGCGTACGACCTTCAAAGCCTGTCACATCCGCAATCATCAGATTGTCGTAAAGAAATCTGGCGGCCGGTCTGTCCTTCGCATGAATGGCCCCCTCCTTAGGCAACGAGCCGGCGCAGGATTGCGCCGCCCACCATCCCGCTATGACCTGCCAGAAAAAGGCGCATGCTCAGGCCTCGACCGCGATCGGCATGTCCATGCCGTGTTCTTTCAATAAAGCGTGTCGCCGCGCGACCTTGAGGTCTTCTGTAACCATCTCGTTGCACATTTGCTGGGCCGAAATGCGCGGTGACCAGCCAAGCTGTCTTTTGGCCTTTGCGGGATCACCGAGCAGTGTTTCAACCTCTGCAGGCCGGTAATAGCGTGGATCGACGCGCATGATCACATCGCCGGTGCGGACATTGGGTGCGCGGTTGTGGTTGACGGCGGAAACTGTCGCGATTTCTTGCGCGCCGCGCCCGCTGAATTCCAGTGTCATGCCGAGTTCTGCAGCGGTCCAAGTGATGAAATCGCGCACGCTATGCTGCACGCCGGTGGCGATCACATAATCCTCTGGCTGGTCCTGTTGCAGCATCAGCCATTGCATCCGGACATAGTCCTTTGCATGCCCCCAATCGCGCAGCGCATCGATGTTACCCAGATAAAGGCAGTCTTGCAGGCCCAGTGCCACATGGGCCAGCCCCCGCGTGATCTTGCGGGTCACAAAGGTTTCACCGCGTCTTGGGCTTTCGTGGTTAAACAGAATCCCGTTGCAGGCGAACAAGCCGTAAGCTTCGCGGTAGTTCACACAGGTCCAATAGGCATAGAGTTTGGCCACCGCATAAGGACTGCGCGGGTGAAAGGGCGTGGATTCGGTCTGTGGGGTCTGGCGCACCTGCCCGTAAAGTTCCGATGTCGATGCCTGATAAAAGCGCGTTTTGCCTTCCAGCTTCAGGAACCGGATCGCTTCGAGCAACCGCAGTGTCCCGAGCGCATCGACATCTGCGGTGTATTCGGGCGCTTCAAAACTGACGGCGACATGGGATTGGGCACCAAGGTTGTAAACTTCGTCCGGCTGCACCTCTGACATGATCCGCGTCAGGTTCGAACTGTCGGTCAGGTCACCGTAATGCAACTTGAAACGGGCATTGCCGGTGTGCGGATCCTGATAGATTTGGTCGATCCGTTCCGTGTTCAGCGATGAAGCGCGCCGCTTGATCCCGTGGACCTCATAGCCTTTTTGCAGCAGCAGTTCAGCCAGATAGGACCCGTCCTGCCCAGTTATTCCTGTGATCAGCGCACGCTTTGTCATCGGTCCTCACGTAAGTCATCAATGTGTGGTTAACCATTCTTGCGCTGCCAGTTCTTAAGGATGGGTTAATACTCGGACGGTCCTGCAAGCGAACGTTCACAGTGATGCAGAAATACTGGGCGCGATTTCACTTTTTGCGAAAGGCGCCAAACTGATGCCAGACCAGACCCCGAATTTGTCCTTACCCTTTATCATGCCATCGCAGGCGCAAAAGCATGTGACCCATAACGAGGCGATCGAACTGCTGGATATGATCGTGCAGTTGACGCTTGAAGCTGTGAACGCAGGACAGCCGCCTGCTGCACCGCTTGATGGGCAGGCGTGGGCGTTAGGCGCCGCACCTAGCGGGGCATGGTCCGGTCAGGCCGGTAAAATCGCCACATGGCGCGGCGGCGGCTGGCTGTTTGTACCGCCCCGCGAGGGCTGGATGGGGTGGGTCAGGGGCGACTCTGCGCTCAAGGTGATCCGTGGGGGTCAATGGATGACCGTCTTTTCCGCTGATGGCCCGCTGCAGATCGGCAGCCTGTTGAACGTGACGCCAAGTCTCGCACCGACGACTCCGACCACCGGAGATATCTACTTTGATTCTTTTGCTGCCAAACTCAGATGCTATGACGGTAGTATCTGGCAGGATCTTTTCTAAAACCTCATCCTTCTGGCCCATTTCGAGAAAGGCGCGCGGCCATGCCTGGTCGTGCGCTTTTCGTTGTCTTGAACAGAACAATGTCCGATTCTGCATCATTTTCCAAAGGAATCGCTGGTCAAAGCGTGCTGCGACAACATATGCGTCCTTAAGCAGCGGATTCTTGTCGCAGAGTGCTTGCGACACCATAGGACGTCTGCTACATCGCGCAGGATTTTGACGCTTTCGTGAAAACGGGGGCCAAACAAGCTGCCCCTTTGCTGCCCCGTCAATCCGGGGTCTGGTGAAGCTGGGCCCAAGACATCGGAAGGGTGGACGTGTCCGAAACTGCTGGTATCTCCACAGGCATCGCGCAACGTTATGCGTCAGCGGTGTTTGACCTTGCCAAGGAAGGCAAGGCCATCAAGGCACTCGAAGCGGATGTTGCCGCTTTGGACGCCGCAATGACCGAAAGCGCCGATTTGCGCACATTGCTGACTTCCCCGCTTTATAGCCGGGACGAGCAAGCCGCAGCGATCGTCGCGATTGCGCAAAAAATGAAACTCTCTGAGCATACAAGCAACCTGCTGTCCCTGATGGCCGCAAAGCGCCGCTTGTTCGTTATGCCACAGCTTCTTGCCGTGTTGCAGGAGCGTCTGGCGGATGAACGCGGTGAAGTCATGGCCGAGGTCACGACCGCCAAGGCGCTGACCAAGGCACAGTCGGACAAGCTGGCAAAAACGCTCAAAGCCCAAGTGGGCAAGTCTATTACCATCAAAGAAACCGTCGATGAATCCATCATCGGCGGTCTTATTGTCAAAGTGGGCTCGAAGATGATCGACACTTCGATTGCCTCCAAGCTCAACGCACTCCAGAACACAATGAAAGAGGTCGGATAATGGCGATCCAAGCGTCTGAAATCTCTGCGATCCTGAAGGACCAGATCAAGAACTTCGGTCAAGAAGCAGAAGTGGCCGAAGTTGGCCGCGTCCTAAGCGTTGGCGATGGTATCGCCCGTGTTTACGGTCTTGATAACGTGCAGGCCGGTGAAATGGTCGAATTCCCCGGTGGTATCCGCGGGATGGCCCTGAACCTTGAATCCGACAACGTGGGTGTTGTTATTTTCGGTTCCGACCGTGACATCAAGGAAGGCGACATCGTCAAGCGCACCAAATCCATCGTGGACGTGCCTGTTGGCGACGAACTGCTGGGGCGCGTTGTTGACGGCCTTGGTAACCCGCTGGACGGCAAAGGCCCGATCAAGACATCCAAGCGCGCTGTGGCTGACAGCAAGGCACCGGGCATCATCCCGCGCAAGTCGGTTCACGAGCCGATGGCGACAGGCCTGAAATCGGTCGATGCGATGATCCCGATTGGCCGTGGCCAGCGCGAATTGATCATTGGCGACCGTCAGACAGGCAAGACCGCCGTGGCGCTCGACACGATCCTGAACCAGAAGTCCTACAACGACGCCGCCACCAACGAGTATGACAAGCTTTACTGTGTTTATGTTGCAATAGGTCAAAAGCGGTCGACTGTTGCGCACTTGGTGAAGAAGCTCGAAGAATCCGGCGCGCTCGAGTACACGATCGTTGTTGCGGCAACCGCGTCCGACCCTGCGCCGATGCAGTTCCTTGCCCCTTACGCTGCAACCGCGATGGCAGAGCACTTCCGCGACAATGGCCGCCACGCGCTGATCATCTATGATGACCTGTCCAAGCAGGCTGTGTCTTATCGCCAGATGTCCCTGCTGCTGCGCCGCCCACCAGGGCGTGAAGCTTACCCAGGTGACGTTTTCTATCTTCACTCTCGCCTGCTGGAGCGTTCTGCAAAGCTGAACGAAGACAACGGTGCGGGTTCTTTGACCGCTTTGCCGATCATCGAAACCCAAGGTGGTGACGTGTCTGCGTTTATTCCCACAAACGTAATTTCGATCACCGACGGTCAGATCTTCTTGGAAACCGAACTGTTCTATCAGGGTATCCGCCCTGCGGTGAACACCGGTCTGTCGGTGTCGCGTGT
>CAYGMX010000004.1:0-19985 GCA_964351055.1 uncultured Loktanella sp.
GTAGCGCTCGGGTATGACTTGCACGTAGTGCTGGGTCTCGGCAAAGGGCGGCACGCCACCATATTCGAACACCCGGCCGGGTCCGGCGTTATAGGCCGCGAGCGCGTTGATGATGTTGCCATCGAATGTGTTCAGCTGGGTCGCGAGATAGCGCGCGCCGCCATGCACCTGCAGATAGGGGCTGTCATAGTATTCCGGGTTGATGCCGAGATCGCTGGCCGTTCCGGGCATGATCTGGGTAAGGCCGAAGGCACCGACGGGCGAGCGAGCGCCGATGGTGAACCGGCTTTCCTGCCAGATCAGCGCTTGCAGCAGCGCGCGCCATTGGACGGGGGAAAGCCCTGCGCGGCCAACACCCGCAAAGCCGCTGGTTTCCTGGGCGACGCGGATGATGAGCTGCTCGATGTTCTCGGCGGCGTCGCCGAACATCTGCGCACCGCCGGGGTTGGGGTCGATCTCGCCCGTGCCATAGACGGCTTCTACGGCGCGTTCGGGATCGCCACTGCCGCCCTCAAGCCCCGAGACCATGGCCGGCAGGCCCTGACCGCCGAAGCTGGTCTGGGCATCGAGGATGCGTCGCAGGGTTTCCAGCTGCTCCCGTTCGATCTCGGCGATGAGTTCACGCACTCCAAGCTTGTCGGCCTGGATCGCCAGATCGGCCTCGCGATCGCCAGTTTCGACGATGTCGCGCGCGGTCAACCCACTGTCATTGGTGGGTACGCCTTGTGCGGCGACCAGACTGGGCAGCAGGCAAAACGCCAGGATATGAGGCAGGCTAGACTTCAATGTCGCCCTCCGGAGTGCCAAGGGGCGTGAAGTCACAATCAGGCGCGACGGGTGCCGTGGACGCAAGGAATGTGAAGCAGTTCGCCTGCGGCTCCCGGTACTGGGTGCAGGAGGCCAGCGCGCCGAGCGCAGCCAGGAGCAACAGTTTGGCGTTTCGAGATTGTCTTGAATCGTTTGTTCGCTGCCTCTCGCTGCGCTCGAACGCGAAAAACGATGTGAGATTTTTCGGCGAAATCTCAAAACGCCATATACGGATCATGAAAGCCTCCAGAAGTCCGGGCGGTCGCGGTAATCGGCGCCGACGAGCGCCTCGCCTTTCTCCATGCCGCCAAGGATCGTGAGATTGGGTCCAAGCGCGCTCAGATCGGCATCGACGACGATCGAGCCCTGATCGTCGCGGATCAGCGCCAAGCGGCTGTTGCTGCCCGTGTTGAGAAGGACGTCGAGCTCCTTCTCCGTGAGGTTCAGCATGGCGTAATCCGCAGGCTGCGCGCGGATATTGGGCAGCAGGATCTGCGTCGGAACGGCTTCGACGATGGTCTTGCCGGTCCGGGTGCGCTCGAGCTGGCTGGCATATTGCGTCATCATCACCGCGACGGTGTTCTGCTTGCGCGCAGTCACGAGCCAGTTCGACAACCGTTCGGCGAAATACGCGTTGTCGAGCGCCTTCCAAGCCTCGTCGATCACGATGATGGTGGGGCGGCGATCCTCGATCTCGCGTTCGACCCGGCGGAAAAGATAGGACAGGACCGCCATCCGTTCCTTGTCGGCCTCGGTGTCGAGAATGCCGGTCAGATCAAAGCCCACCACATCGCCCTTGAGCGAGAACGTGTCCTCGAGGCTCTGGCCGAAGATCCAGCCATAGCGGCCGTCCTCAGACCATTCGAGCAGGCGCTGGTGCAGATCGCCGCCATCATCGGTGGACACAAAAAGCGACGCGAAATCCCGCCAGTTCCGCAGGGCCGGATTGGTGGCCTGCGCGTTCTGGCGCACCACTTCCTGGATGCGGTTGGTCTGCGCCGGGGTCAGGGGCTTGTCGGCGCGGTAGAGCAGGGTTGTGAGCCAATCCGAGAGCCAGGCGGTGCCGCGCGCATCGGTCTCTGTCCAGAGCGGGTTGAGACCCGTGGGCTGACCGGCGTTCAGGGACGCGTAGCGCCCGCCATTGGCGCGGACCGCCATCTCCATACCGAGACGGTAATCGAAGACGAAGATCCGCGCCCCTGCTCGACGGGCCTGGGTCATCAGGAATGCCGAGAGCACGGATTTGCCCGACCCCGGCCGCCCCATAATCAATGTGTGACCGCTGGTGGGTTCTTTGTCGGGCGAACCTTGTTCGTGGTAGGAAAACCGGTAGGCGCTCTGCTCCGGCGTGGGCAAATAAGTGACGACCCGGCCCCAGGGGGTAAGTGCTGCAGGTTTGCCGAGCTGTGTCCGGTGGAAGGCCGCAAAATCCGCGAAGTTGCGGTTGGTGACGGCGCTGGCGCGGACGCGCTTTGGTTGGTTGCCGGGGTGCTGGCTGAGGTAATGCGCCTTGGCCGCGACCCGCTCGCCGATCATCTTCACGCCTTCGGTTGCGGCGGCGTTCACGATCTCGGCGCTGAGGGTTTGCAGTTCTTCGAGCGTGTCGCAAAAGAGCGTCACGACCATGTGATGCTCGCCGAAGCTTTGGCGCTTGGCCTCGAGATCATCGGCGGCGATGTCGAGGGCTTCCAGGAGCGAGAGGGCTGCGTCCTGGCTGGCCTGCATCTGGCGCTTTTGCCGCTTGATGCGGCCCGCCATGAGGTTCGAATTGATCGGCGTGAAGGAGTGCGTCACGATCATGTCGACCGGCAGGTTCAGCATGTCGAACATGGTGCAGGAGGTGCCTTCCGAGTATTCTCCGATGGTGAAGCTCTTGCCGTAGCGGTGGCCCACGACGCCTTCGGAAAGCTCGAAATGGTCGCCGTGAAACGTCACGCGGGTATTGGCGACGTTGAAGGACAGAAAGCCGTAGGTATTGGCTGGGTAGAGCGGCAGCTCGGTGCCCGTGTTCAGCGCGCCCAAAAATCCCACCAACTCTCCCGATCCGGCTGACAGCAGGCGTGGCTTGAGCTCGGTAAGCCCCGAGAGGAAGACGTTCACGGCCTCGCCCAAGCGCTGCAGGCGTTTGCGGGTCTCCTCCTTCAGTCGGTCTGGCGCGCTGCGGCTGAGGAAAGGCAGGAGGCTTTTCGGGGGCGGGCGGTGAATGACGGTGAGCGTCAGCGTCTTGTCGCGGAGCCCGCTGGTCTCGAGTTTCGCGCGCCAGCGCCGGTCCACCTCGCCCGCGAAGCTGTCCTCACGGATCGGGTCGAGATCAGGTTTGATGGCCTTGGAGACCTTGTGGACGTAATAGCTGAATTCCGGCCCAAGTTGCGCGACGATGCGGGCAAAAAGCGCCGTCACCTTGTCGAGATAGGCATCGTCCGTCGTGTAGCTGTTGATCCCCTCGAGCCGGATGCAGCGGAAGAGTTCGTTCACCCGGGTCCGCACGGTCTGGTCGTCGACGAGGCTCACATAGGGCAGCATATGCGCGAGGCGGGTCTCGCGCGTATACCAGTCTGGCGTCATTGTGCGGGCATCGAGCGCAGCATCAAGGGCGTCATCACGGGGCATAGCTGTCCCCGCCATGGATTGACCTGTTGCGCGTGGGCGGTGTCTCCTGCAGGGCCGTCATCATCACGTCGATGAAACGCGGGTCCCAATCCGCGGCCTTCCATAGCACCGGATAGAGCAGGGCGGCGACACCCAGCACCGCGATGTGCTGGACCCAGACGAACAGGAGCACCGATCCGAAGAGCCAGACCATCGCGTACATGATGGGCAGGCCCAGAAGCTTGGGCGGGCGCACGAGCCCAAGAAAGAGGGGCGCGCGCTCAGCCACCGGCAAAGACCGCAGCAACAATCGTGGGGGCTGCCGCAACACCGGCGATGCCTACGAGGACCCAAAGCGCTTGGCGCAGGTCGATGATGTTGAAGAACCAGCTCAAGAAAACGCCGAGGACCGCGAGTGTAGCGATGACCACACCGAGGGGTCCGGTCAGCGCATCGACAAGGCCCTGCAACAAGCTTTGGATCGGGGAGAGATCGATGCTCTGTGCAAGGGCGGGCTCGGCAATGAGCAGGAATAGCGCCAGCGAGGCGACAAAAGGGTTTGAAATCTGTTTCATGAATTTGATCCTTCCAATCGGGCTACGACAGCCATGACGCGGGCCACGTGGTTCTGGGTTTCTCGGTAGGGGGGAACGCCGCCATACTGGCGGACCGCATCGGGCCCCGCGTTGTAGGCCGCCAGCGCCAGATGCGGATCGCCGAAGCGCTCCAGCATCATCGCGAGGTAGCGGGCGGAGCCGTCGAGGTTCTGCAGCGGATCACGCGGGTCGACGCCCAGATCACGCGCCGTCGCTGGCATCAATTGACCAAGGCCAATGGCACCTGCACTTGAAATCGCATCCTGCCGGTAGGCGCTCTCAACCTCGATATTGGCGCGGTAGAGAGCCAGCCAATCCCTCACGGAGAGCTCTGCGCGCCGCAGGCCCGGATGGCCGGCATAGCGCAGGGCCGTTGCCTCGATGCCTAAGAGAACGTCTGCGCGGGGCAGGGGTGCTGGCTGGGCGAGTGCCGCAAACCTCAGCGCGTCAGGTTCGGAAGCTGCTTCAGTCTCGCCAAGAATGGCCAAACCATCGGACGCCGATCCCTGACCAATCCCGTCATTGTAGTTCCGAGCAAAACTGCTCTGAGACCGGGATGGGAACAGGGAGCCGTCGCTCTCCATGACCAGCACCATTTGCGCGGAGGCAGGTGCTGCGACCAGCCAGAGACAGACGAGGTTACTTGCCAGCGCCCTTGTCTGACGGCGCTTGGTCTGACGGGGCGAGTTTGTGCCTGCGACTTGTCCCCGCCTCAAGCGGCAAATCGACATGTGCAAAGCCAAGGCCAATGAAGAAAGACACCACGCCGGAGACCGTCTTGAATTCGCGAATCTTGATATCGTTGTAGGTCGTCCGCGTGCGGGCGGTGACGAGGAGCTTTTCCACCCCGTCATCAGAGACAACGCGCATGATCCAGACCCCGTAATAGCTGGGGCCTTTCTTATGTGCCGACTCCTGGCACAGGATTTCTGCGCTATAGCCGCTTTCCACGAGCTCGCGGAACCTGGCTTCCGTAACCACATTTGGTGCTTCGATGTCCCAGTTCATGGCCCGGCTCACGCTTTCTCCAATGGCGCAACCCCCGGGCATTCCTACTTGAAGCCTAGAGTTACGATAGTATACTATCAACTGCAAGATGTAATATCGTGCTTTAGCTGTAGTTTGGTCACGCAGACACTAGTCATGGCTGGTGTCCGCGATCAAGGAGATAACAGGTTTGAGAAACCCAAGGTTGACAGGCCTGCGCCCATTGCAAGCTATGGTCCTTCTGATCTGTGTTCCGGGGCCGGTTTTGGCGGAATCCTGCTTCGCCCCGGCCCGTCCTTTCCTGCCAAGCGATTCGCAGGCGGCGCGGGACTATGCGGACATCATCCGTGGCGATTTCGAAAATTATATCCAAGACATCCAGAGCTATTTCCGTTGCCTTGATAGCGAACGCGCCCGCGCTTTCGAAGAAGCGCGGGAAGTCAGCGAGGACTATGGCCGATTTCTGCAATTGGTAGGGGATTGATGGGCAACCTCGGGAGCATCAGACTTGCAGCCCATGGAAACCAGACGCCGATAACACCCTCATATATCTACTTTTTAGATAACAGATTTCATCCGCTAGCCACGTCACAAAAGGTATGTGGCACGTGGCAAAAACAATCAGAAGCAAAGGACAGGAAGCTCTGTGCCGGGCGTTGGTTGACGCTCGGATCAGAGCGGGCCTTAGCCAGAAAGAGCTGGCGGACAAACTCAGACATCACCAGTCGTTCGTGGCCCGTGTTGAAAGTGGAGAGCGCCGGATTGACGTCGTTGAGCTCATCGCACTGTCCCGTGCCGTTGGTTTTGACCCTTTCAAGGTTTTGGAGATCGTCCAAGCCGCCACGGAGCCCGACCACAGAATTTGAACCAACTTGTTTATTGCGAAGATGGGAACTGAATTTATCCAGTGTGAAAGTTGTTACCGCGAATACGTACAGTGACCGAAATTTATAAGGCCCGGCATGCAGTTTTAGCAAACACGTTGAGATCGAAGCTGCTATCTGCGACGCCAAATTGCAGGAAGTCATTGGACAGTGAATGAAGAGAATGATGAAGGCACAGCGATCGCTAACTTGATCGGGACAGATCAGAGCAGTGTTGTCGGTTGGGTGTATCGCTGGAAGACGGGTGCGCTGGCAGTGATGTGGGACGTTAAAGGCCCGCAGCGTGTCACAAGTATTCGGCCAGACCTTAATGATGCGGAGAAGCGTGAAATTGACTTCGACAGCCTGAAGCGAATTCGGCGTCGCGGCAGCGGGTAGTGTGAGCCACATCGATGTCGAAGCGGACATTAGAGTCGTCTGCGGCGAATGGTTCGAAAGAGCCCAAAGTGACCGATGCTGCAAACTGCACAGACGTCTACTTTCGAGTAGACGCTGCACTTGTCATGGAGGTCCAATCCACCAAACTGTCGCAATTGGTTCAATTAACGGGTGACAGGCACTAAAAACCCGTGATGCGACTAGTGGGATACTCGTCCATCACACCAAGTCACGCAGTTCTGACTTGAAATAAGCATATTTCGCCTAGATAGAGGCTACATGAAACTGCAAATACAACATATCAGCGTTAGGTCGCTTTTGCGACCTGCGGGGCTTTTGGTCCTGATGCTGGTGTTGGTGTTCCAGTTTGTGGCACCCAATGCCTCCGCCTTGCCATCTGCCAATCACGGCCATAGTCATACTTCTGATGCCGCCCAAAATGACTGTGGAATGATGATGGAAATCGTTGTTCAAGCGGCCGACGCCCACAGCAACCATGACGAAAATGCGACCCATTGCATGCCGTCGATGTGCTGTTTTCATGATACATTTGTATCTGCTGAACTCGCCAGCGTCGGTTTGCTTTTGCCAAGTAGCCTGTTGATTGCACATGGCACTGCATTGTCGTCACATGCGGGCACAAAAGACGACCGCCCCCCCAAACCCGCCTGATCGATTTCAAAGCCGCGCCCGAATTGCGCGTGCGACTATAATTGATTGGAAAGCGGGTCCCGAGTTGGGACCGATGGTGAGGTGAACATGCGTGGACGATATTCAGCACTGAGCATATTGGCGCTTGCCGCCGGTGTAGCAGGCGGCATCTATCTTGAAAGACTGTACCTGAACCCGTCGGACATGGCGGGATCAGACGGGCCGGACATCTTGTATTGGGTTGCCCCGATGGATGCCAATTTTAGGCAACCCGGTCCGGGCAAATCCCCGATGGGCATGGATCTGGTGCCTGTGTTCGCAGGCCAAGAGCCATCCGGCGATCCTGCAGTGGTCACGCTGTCCGCTGCCGAGATCAACGCTATCGGGGTGCGCACTGCAATCGCGCAAACCGCTGAGATTTCCCACCGTATCGAAACGGTTGGTTTCGTTGGATATGACGAACATCTGACAAGTCACATCCATACCCGCGTGGATGGGTGGGTCGAGGTGCTCAATGTCCGTGCCGTCGGCGATCCTGTGCGCAAGGGGGATGTGTTGTTCGAGATGTTCTCGCCGCTGATCGGGGCCTCTAGTGCGGAGTTGGTGCGCGCGATTGACGCGGGCGATGCGCGCATTATTGAGGGCGCGCGCGGCAAACTGCGCAGCCACGGCATGTCTGATGAGCAGATCGCGCGAATCGAAGCAAGTCGTGAACCTGCGCGCAACATCGAGGTGTTGGCATCCCAAGATGGGGTTGTAATCTCGCTTGAGGCCGCAGACGGGATGTTCCTGCAGCCCGGCGTTCGCGCTGTTTCTTTAACAGATCTCAGCGCAGTGTGGTTGATTGTCGATGTGTTCGAGCGCGACATTGCCCGCATGACTGATGATATGCGTGCCGTCGCACGGTTTGAACACCTCAACGGACGTACTTTCGACGGGGTCGTGGACTACGTCTATCCCGAACTTGACCCTGAGACCCGTACGCTTCCGGTGCGCCTGCGCTTTGACAATGCCAAAGGTCTGTTGCGCCCTAACATGTTTGGCAATGTGAGCCTGATCCCAAACCAGATGCGGATGGCCCTGACGGTTCCGACCGAGGCGATTATCCGCACGGGGGCTGCCGAACGCGTCATTCTGAAAACTGGCGAAGGTACGTTCAAGCCGCGCCTGATCACTACGGGCTTGCGCGATAACTTTGGGGAAGGGGGCCGCACCGAAGTCGTGCAGGGCCTTGCCCCGGGCGAGGAAGTCGTAGCCTCAGCGCAATTCCTGATCGACAGCGAAAGTGCACTGAGCGCAGGTCTGATGCGGATGGCGCCGACAGATGAGGCACCTGCGCGCGGCACAGGTGAGTTGATTGCGCTCGATTCGGAAACGCGGACAGCCACGATTGAACATGGTGCCTTGGAGGCGCTGGACTGGCCCGCCATGACGTCGGAATTCCCTGTGCGTGCTGATATTGCTCTGAACCGTCTTGTTGTCGGTCAGCAGGTTGCGTTCCGCGCTGCACGGGGGGCGGACGGCTTACTAGGGCTGATTGAACTGGGCAGTGACGACGGGATCGCGGCAACAGGAACAGGTACAGTGCTGGCTGTCACCGCCGATGGCAAGCTGACGCTGTCTCACGACCCGATCCCTGAACTGGGCTGGCCTTCGATGCAGATGGACATGCCTGTAGCGGGCTTCGATGTGGCGCAGGTGCCGCTGGACGCGCCTGTCGCTTTTGATCTGGCCAAAGGCGAGGACGGGTTGTTCACCATCGTCGCAGTGCGCAGTGAGGACATGAACTCTGACATGGAGATGACAAATGCTGCGCAAATGGAAGCAGCCGATGAAGCTATGGCTGCACCCCCCATCACGGTGTCTGGCGTCATTGATGCAGTCGATCTGACAACAGGCATCGCCACCATCACTCACGGGCCCATGGTAGACATCGGGATGCCCGGCATGACCATGGGATTTGCGCTGGACAGCGCACTTGACCCCGCGACCCTGCTGATCGGTCAAGACATGACCCTTACCTTTGCGCGCCCTGAAGGGATGGCGATGATCCTTGCTGCTGCCAAGGCAATCGCCCCGCCGATGGAGGTTTCGGGCACGATCAATGCGGTCGATCCCGCTGCCGGCATGGCCAACATCACACACGGGCCAATGATGGACATCGGGATGCCTGGCATGACGATGGATTTTGCAATTGATCCGTCGGTGGATGTAGGCGCACTGCCGGAGGGCGAAGAAGTGACCCTTCTGCTCAAACGCAATGCTGACTTCTCAATGACGCTGGTCGGTATCGCGGGTACTGCGGAGATGCTGCAATGATCCCTGCCATCATCCGCGCATCCATCGCGAACCGTATCATCATTATGGCGCTTGCGGTGATGATGGCTGTAGCTGGCATCTGGGCGATCCGTGCCACGCCAGTGGACGCCATCCCGGACCTGTCTGATGTGCAGGTGATCGTGCGCACCCCCTATGCAGGTCAAGCGCCGCAGGTGGTCGAGGATCAGATTACCTATCCCATCGCCACCGCGATGCTTGCTGTGCCCGGGGCCAGCGATGTGCGCGGGTTCTCGTTCTTTGGTGACAGCTATGTTTATGTCGTGTTCGAGGACGGCACAGACCTTTATTGGGCGCGGACCCGGGTGTTGGAATACCTTGGCCAGATCACAGCGAACCTGCCTGACGGTGTGTCGCCACAACTTGGCCCTGACGCCACAGGGGTTGGCTGGATATATCAATACGCGCTGATCGACCGGACCGGCGCACATGATCTGGCAGAGCTGCGCACAATACAGGACTGGTTCCTGAAGTATGAATTGCAAACCGTCGATGGCGTGTCCGAGGTCGCCACTATTGGTGGAATGGTCAAGCAATATCAGGTTGTTGTCGATCCGAACAAACTACGCGCTTATGATGTGACCCTGTCCCAGATCAGCAATGCGATCCAGTCTGCCAACCGTGAAACAGGCGGCAGCGTGATCGAGATGGGCGAGGCGGAATTCATGGTCCGCTCTACCGGCTATGTGGATGAGTTGGCTGATCTTGCAAAGGCGCCGCTGATGGTCAATGCGCGGGGTGCCGCGATCACATTGGCCGATGTAGCAGACATCAGGCTTGGCCCGGAAATGCGGCGCGGCGTGGGCGAATTCAACGGTGAAGGCGACGCCGTAGGAGGCGTGGTGATCCTGCGCTGGGGCGGCAACGCATTGGCCACGATCAATGCAGTCGAGGCGCGGATCGACGAATTGCGCGGCAGTCTGCCCGAAGGGGTCGAGATCGTGACGACCTATAACCGTGCAGGCGTGATTGAGCGCGCTATCGAGAACCTACAAAAGAAACTGACGCAGGAGTTCATCGTTGTCATTCTGGTCTGTGCGGCCTTCCTTTTGCATATCCGGTCATCGCTGGTGATCCTGCTTTCGCTGCCCTTGGGTATTTTTGCGGCCTTCATCATCATGAAGTTGCAAGGGGTGAACGCCAATATCATGAGCCTTGGCGGCATCGCCATTGCCATCGGCGCGATGGTGGACGCCGCAATTGTCATGATCGAGGCCATGCACCGGCGGATCGAACATGAGAAACTCACCAACAAGAACCGTTGGCGCATTGTCACGGAATGCTGCGAGGAAGTCGGGCCGGCTCTCTTCTTTTCTCTGGCGATCATCACGGTCAGCTTCCTACCGGTGTTTGTTCTCGAAAGTCAGGAAGGGCGGCTGTTCAAGCCACTTGCCTTCACCAAGACTTACGCAATGGCAGCCGCTGCGATCCTGTCTATCACATTGGTGCCTGTGCTGATGGGCTACTTCATACGGGGCCGGATCATTCCTGAAAGGAAGAACCCTCTCAACAGGCTGGTGATCTGGATCTACCGCCCCTTCCTTGATGCGGCGGTCGCTTGGCCTTGGGCCACAACAATGCTGGCGGGCGTGCTGGTGGCGTCCATGTGGTTTCCGCTACAGCGCGTGGGTACAGAATTCATGCCCGAACTGAACGAAGGCGATTTCCTCTATATGCCGACGCTTTACCCTGGTGTTTCGATTGGCAAGGCGCGCGAAGTTCTGCAACAGACCGACCGGCTAATTGCGACCGTGCCAGAGGTGCTGACCGTGCATGGCAAGCTGGGGCGTGCTGATACGGCCACCGACCCCGCGCCGCTCACGATGATCGAGACGACAATCCAGTTGCGCCCTGAAGCCGAATGGCGCCCCGGCATGACGATGGAGACGATCCGCGCCGAATTGGACCGTGTCGTGCAAATTCCCGGCGTCACCAACGTGTGGATTCAGCCGATCAAGAATCGCATCGATATGCTGGCCACCGGCATCAAAACGCCCGTGGGTGTCAAGATATCGGGTGCTGATCTGGGCGTGATCGAACAAATCGGGATCGAGGTGGAACGTGTCGTAGCCAATATTGATGGCACGACCTCGGCCTATGCGGAACGGCCCATTGGCGGGCGGTTTATTGAAATCAACGTCGATCGCGATGCCGCCGCCCGCTACATGATGAGCGTGCGTGACATTCAGGACGTGGTACAGACCGCGATCGGAGGCATGCAGGTGTCCGAGTCTGTCGAGGGTCTGGAGCGCTTTCCGATCAACCTTCGCTACCCACAGGAATGGCGCAACAGCCCTGAGCGGTTGCGTGATTTGCCTGTCGTTACTCCATCCGGCGCGCATATCCCGCTGGGGACTTTGGCGGAGATCATCGTCGTTGATGGCCCCGCCATGATCCGCTCTGAAAACGCGCGGCGCACCGGGTTTGTTTTCATCGACATCGTAGGCCGCGATCTGGGGGGCTACGTGAACGAGGCCCGCGCTCTTGTGGCGGAACAAGTCACACTGCCGGCGGGCTATTCGATTACATGGTCCGGCCAGTACGAATACATCGAACGCATGCAGGAACGGCTGAAGCTGGTCGCACCTGCAACCCTGCTGATCATCACGCTGATGCTGTTCATGGCCTTCAATCGCGTGATCGAAGTGGGCATTATTCTGGCAGCACTTCCGGTGGCCCTTGCCGGTGGCGTCTGGTTCCTGTGGTATCTCAGCTTTGATATCTCTGTTGCGGTGCTGGTGGGCTTTATCGCGCTGGCCGGCGTGGCCGTAGAGACAGCCATCGTGATGCTGCTCTACCTCAATCTGGCATGGGAAAAACGCAAGAAAGAAGCCGCGACCGAGCGGCGCGAAATGACCTCTTTCGATGTCGAAGAGGTGGTTTTCGAAGGCGCGCTTCTGCGCGTGCGTCCAAAAGTTATGACAGTCGCAACCATCTTCGCCGCACTCATTCCGATCATGTACGGCACCGGAACCGGCTCCGAGATCATGCAACGTATCGCAGCGCCCATGATCGGCGGCATGGCCACCGCGACCCTGCTCACGCTTTTTGTAATTCCATCGATCTTTGTGATCTGGAAGCGGTTTGCCCTGAAACGGGTCAATCGCGAACTGCTGCAACCGGCCCTTGGGTCCGCAGCACCGCTACCAGCCTAATGAACTTATCGTATCAACCCAACCTGAAAGGACGACCTATGAAGTCTCTTACACTCTCTCTTGCTACCGTGATTTTAACTGCACCTATGGCCTTTGCCCAAATGAACCATTCCACGATGGATCATTCCAATATGACTATGGACGAGGACGTCATCGAAGGTGCAGTCCATGCGAAGGCCGTCATGAACGCGATGGGCGATGGCATGGTCAACGTCAGCCACGATCCAATTCCCGAGATTGGCTGGCCAGCCATGACGATGGACATGCCCCTGACAGAAGACGCGCAAATGATGGGCGATGTCGCCGTTGGCGATACGGTCACGATCATGCTGATCAAGGGCGACAATGGCATGTACGCTATTGGCGCGATTATGGCGGAATAAGCTGTTGGTTGCTGGCCGAAAGCGGTGTTTTCGGCCAGCATGCCAAGAGAAAATGTGGAGGTCGCATTATGCGAACAAAGTTAGTTTTGGTCACGATTACCCTCGCTTTGATTGGGGGGTGGTCGGCATTCCTGCGACCTTCTGCAGATCAGAGCCAAGACGACGTTGCCGTTGGTGAACCGCTTGCCACCGTGATTATACCCGCAAGTTTCACCGATATTGAGCAATTTGGACTGACTGCGTTCACTGCAAAATGTGCGGATTGTCACGGAGTGAACGGCGCGGGCAGGGCCGGAATTGCACCGCCACTGGTACATAAGATTTACGAACCAAGCCATCACGGCGACATGGCGTTTGAATTGGCGGCCCGCAACGGTGTGCGGGCGCATCATTGGCCGTTCGGCAACATGCCACCTGTCGAAGGCCTGACAGGTGCCGACATCGGTGTCATCGTTGCCTATGTGCGTGCTATGCAGCGCGAAAACGGAATAAACTGAAGTTGAGGCAAAGGAATACATCATGAATTGGAAACTACCCCAAGCCGCAATGCTTGCGCTCTTGTTCGCTTCATCGGCCGGAACCTCGATAGCGCATTCGAAAAAAGAGGGGACGCAGCCTGCCGATGGTGCGGTCCTTGAGGCCCCGCCCGAGGTCATCGGCATGGCGTTCGACATGCCGATGCGCGTCACACTTGTTTCTTTGACGGACCAGAACGCCACCGAACACGCGCTGACACGTACCGACAACATGCAACCTGTTAGCGAATTTGTTGCCATCCCTGCCGCCTTGCCGGTGGGCCAATACAAGGTTGAATGGCGGGGGCTGGCGGATGATGGCCACCCGATGCAGGGCTTGTTCAGCTTTGAAATCACGGATTAAGACGGCATGCTCAGCGCATTTGCCTCTGCTGATCCCGTCACATGGATCTCAATCGGCGTCAAAGCCTTGGTCTATGCGACCGCGCTTTTGGCGGGAGGTAGCGTTTTGATCCTACTGACGCTGCGCAGCCTTCCGGCGCGCGAAGTGCAATCGTTGAAATGGATTGCGGTGTCTTGCGCTGTGGTGGCCGCTGCTTTGTCACTCGCGCGTCTCCCATTGCGGGCCAGTTTCTTGATGGGTGGTACATGGCAGGGTGCGACCGAGCCGATGATGTTGGCCATGGTCTGGGACAGCCCGTTAGGAACCAGCATTGCAATGCGACTGGTTGGTTTGGGCCTCATCCTTTTTATTTTGGTGCCTGGACGGGCAGCGCGCGGATTAGCGAGCTTGGGCGCGATTCTGGTGGCGCTTTCATTTGTCTTTCGTGGACACGCACTTGAGGAACCACGCCTGCTGCTCTCGGCGCTCATAACAGTCCACATTCTAGGTTTAGCTCTTTGGGTTGGTTCCTTCGCGCCGCTTTACAGGGTTGCCGGTAACACCTGTGCAGGAATTGCTGGGGCCGTTGCCCATGAATTTGGCCGTTACGCATCGTGGGTGGTTGGTATTTTGACGGCTGTTGGGGCCGCTACCCTTTGGATACTGACGGGGAATATGTTCGAGGCCCTCTCCACGCCTTACGGGCAGTTCTTTGCGTTCAAATTGACGATGTTTGCTGGCGTTATGGGGTTTGCTGCTTGGAATAAATTCCGCCTGACCCCGGCATTGCTTCGCGAGGAAAACGGTGCAGGCAAGAAACTGCGTCAGTCCGTCGGTTTGGAGGCCGCCCTGATCGGGGCGATCCTTATAACGACAGCGGCCTTAACCACGGTCAGTGCGCCTGAAAAGGCGGATGAAGAAGCCACGGCAATCGCATTTTTGACACCAAACAACTGAATTCCGACAAACCAAGGAGTAGTCACATGAAACGTAGAGACTTTTTACTTACCGCATGCAGCGTAGTGGTTTGGGCCGCCCCTGCGCGTGCTGCTGCCGCGATGCAGGTCTTTAAATCGCCAACCTGTGGATGTTGCTCGGCATGGGTGACGCATGTCGAAGACGCAGGTTTTGTGGTCGAAACGCAGGATGTGTCGCAAGATGTTTTATGGGCGGCCAAAGACCGTGCAGATATTACCGCGGAGCTAAGTTCGTGTCACACGGGGTTGATTGAAGGCTATGTTATCGAAGGCCACGTACCGGCATCGGATATCCAGCGGCTTCTGGCAGAGCGCCCTGACGCCATTGGCCTGACCGTGCCGGGTATGCCTATCGGGTCGCCCGGTATGGAGATGGGCGATCAACGCGACGCTTTCGACACGCTGCTTGTCCTGCGCGATGGCAACACGGTCGTGTTTTCAAGCCACGCTTAGACTCAAATAGGGCAGGCCGCTTTAGATCTCGCCTATATCAAAGCCTCAGACTGTAGTGGCTGGGTAGCCAGCCTCGGCAAGGGCCGCCTGCACTTTTGCATCTGACATGGCGCTATCCAGCGCAATCTGCCGCGCTTGGATGTCGAAATTGATATGGGCTTTGGGGTCGAGGGCAGTGATCGTTTTTTCAACCGTCGCCTTGCAGTGGCCGCAACTCATATCGGGAATGTGGAATGTCGTCATGCGTTTCTCCTTTCCAACCATTTAGAGGTCAACACGTCTCAGACGCAATGCATTCGAGATGACCGAGACGGAGGACAGACTCATTGCCGCCGCCGCGATCATTGGCGATAGCAGCAGACCGGTCACAGGGTACAGCAGTCCGGCAGCGATCGGGACGCCAAGACTGTTGTAGGCGAAGGCGAAGAACAGGTTTTGTTTGATGTTGCGCAACGTCGCGCGGGCAAGCTTGCGCGCACGCACGATCCCCATCAGGTCGCCGCCGAGTAGCGTGATGCCAGCGCTTTCCATCGCCACGTCAGCACCGGTGCCCATGGCAATGCCAACATCCGCAGCGGCCAGCGCGGGCGCGTCGTTCACCCCATCACCCGCCATCGCGATCTTGTGGCCGTCTCGGCGCAGCTGATCAATCAGGTCTTTCTTGTCTTCTGGCAGAACGCCCGCGCGGACCTCGTCGATGCCCAGCTGTTCCGCCACAGCCTTTGCTGTGCGTTCGTTGTCACCCGTCGCCATGATGACGCGAAGCCCCTGCGCGTGGAGTTCCTTGATCGCCTGAGCCGTGCTATCCTTGATGGGGTCGGCTACGGCAACAATACCCGCCAGCGCCCCGTCGACCGCGATGAACATCGCCGTCTTTCCCTCGGCGCGCAGGGTATCGGCCTTTTCTTCGGCAGCACCCGTGTCCAGCCCCATCTCCTGCATCATCGCCGTGTTGCCAAGTGCGACGGCACACCCGTCGATCTGTGCGCGCACCCCCTTGCCGGTGACCGCCTCGAAATCGGTGGCTTCTTGCCGTGTAGCGCCCGCAGCTTCGGCCCCCTCAACGATGGCTTCGGCCAGCGGATGTTCGGACCCCCGTTCGAGGGCTGCCGCCAATGATAGCAGGTCAGCCTTTGCCACATCCCCAAGCACAATCGTATCAGTCAGCGTGGGTTTGCCCATAGTGAGGGTGCCGGTCTTGTCCACGATCAACGTATCGACAGACGCCATCCGCTCCAGCGCCTCGGCATCTTTGATCAGCACGCCCGCCTGCGCGCCACGTCCTGCTGCCGTAGTGATCGAGATCGGCGTGGCCAGCCCGAGCGCGCAAGGACATGCGATGATCAGCACCGAGACTGCGGATGCGATAGCAAAGACAAGCGCGGGCTCCGGCCCGAAGATCAACCAGACAACAAAGGCGAAGATGGCCGTTACCACTACGGTCGGCACAAATATGGCTGAAACCCTGTCAGCAAGTCCTTGAATCGGCGCACGGGACCGCCTCGCGTTCGACACCATCGTCACGATCTGCGCCAACACGGTGTCTGCACCGACCTTGCCTGCTTCGATCGCCAACGAGCCGTTCTTGTTGATCGTGGCACCGGTCACAGCATCGCCGGGGCCTTTTTCGACCGGCATCGCCTCGCCTGTCAGCATGCTTTCATCGAGGCTAGACCGCCCCTCGATCACCGTTCCGTCGACCGGGACCGCATCGCCGGGGCGCACGCGCAGCCGGTCGCCCTCCATGATGTTTTCCAGTGGCGCGTCGTATTCCGACCCGTCCGGCAGGATTCGCCGCGCGGTCTTGGGCGCGAGATCGAGAAGTGCGCGGATCGCATCTCCGGTCCGTTCGCGGGCGCTCAGTTCCAGAACCTGGCCAACAAAGACCAGCGCCACGATGACCACCGACGCCTCGAAATAGGTGCCGACACCTTTGCCCATGCGGTATTGTTCGGGGAAAAGGCCCGGCAGGAATGTTGCGAAAATCGAATAGAGATAGGCCGCCGCAACGCCAAGGCTGATCAATGTCCACATGTTGGGCGAGCGGTTCACCACTGAATCCCAGCCGCGCTTGAAGAACGGCCATGCCGCCCAAAGCACGATGGGTGTCGCCAGCACGAACTCCAGATAGCTAGCCACTTGATGCCCTATCCAGTCGCGCAGTGGCAATCCGACCAAGCCGCCCATGGTCAGCACGATCAGCGGCACCGCCGCCGCTGCTGAAATCCACATCCGGCGAGTGAAGTCAGTCAGTTCATCGCTGGGTTCATCAGAAGGGACTATCGGCTCTAGCGCCATGCCGCAGAGTGGACATGCCCCAGGCCCATCACGAACGATCTCGGGGTGCATCGGGCAGGTGTACTGGACGTCGGCGGGAGCCGGTTTTGTTTGCTCTGCAGCCCGGCCTGACGCGTAGAACCATGGATCGGCTTTGAACTTGGTCTGGCATTTCTCAGAGCAAAAATGGAATGTCTCGCCGTCAAACTTTGCGTGTCGCCCCTCAGGTTTGACAATGACAGTCATCCCGCAGACCGGATCTTTTGCTGATACCGCCCCATCTGGAATGTCAGGCGCCTCGTGTTGATGATGATGGCCCATGTTCAGCGATCCTTTCGATAGCTCTCTTCAGCTTGCGGCTTCCAGCAGAGGGAAGGTCAAGTTGATTTCAGCGAAAGGTGGAAGCGCCCCGTTTCAGGGCCCTTCGAAATTTGCCTCTTTGACCATGCCGCTGATCTTAGAGAGCCGTAAACCGTGCTATTTACTGGAGGGTGTGACGGGAGTAGACGAGAAAAAATGCCAGCAAAATCAGCATTTTGCGGCAAAACCAGTGGTTTCGCTCCACGATGCGCACCAACGTATCTTGTCGTATGTCAGTATTGCCCCATTGATATAGATCAGCGTCTGCACTCCGTTTGTCCCTCATGGTCTAAAAATAGATAACTGGCGCCGGTTGGTACCATGCAAAAGGAATGCAGTATGGAATTGAAATATAGCACGGTTGTACTGGCCGTGGCGGGCGCTTTTTGCTTTGCTGCGACATCTGCCATGGCACAGGTAGGAGACATCCCAGATCGAAACGGCTCTTACTATCATGGCCATGACATGATGTGGGGCGGCAACGATTGGGGAGGGTTTGGTATGATCCTTGGGCCGATCTTCATGATATTGATCGTGGTTGGGATTGTTGCCGGGGTTATCTACCTCTTGCGGATGTTCGGCGTGGCCGGACCTGCCGTCAGCAGTCACGCGGCGCACGACCGTGCACTCGTGCTTTTGAAGGAACGCTATGCCAAGGGAGAGATCGACTCGACAGAATTTGCAGAGCGCAAGAAACTGCTCGCTGATTGAACTGCGACACGTCGCTCCAAGTTTGAAAGACTAACATGAAAAGACGGAAGTTCCTGGCGTCGACCTCCGCAGCGATATTGACCGGTGGCGTCCTTTCCCAAACGTCTGTGCGCCCAACTTTTGCGCAAGAACAAGCGCGGCTCGCCATGCCGCCGCTTCTCGATACGCGGGCGACAGGGCGGCTGGCTTTGGCCGCAACGTCGGGTAGCACTACCTTTGCCGGCGGACCTCGCGTACCAACCGCCGGGTTCAATCAGGCATATCTGGGTCCGACCATCCTGATGCAGAACGGCGAACTGGCCGCCGAGGTGCATAATACGCTAAACGAACCTATCAGCGCACATTGGCACGGCATTCTGGTGCCCGGACAGCACGACGGCGGCCCTCACTTGCCGATCGCACCGGGTGCGACTTGGCGACCCGACATGACGATTGGGCAGGATCCGGCAACTGTCTGGTATCACTCGCATATCCATGAACGCACTGCCAAACAGGTTTATTTCGGACTGGCAGGTGTCATTCACGTGACTGACGGGCAGGACGATGCGCGCGGTTTACCGTCCACATATGGCATCGACGATCTGACACTTGTTTTGCAAGATCGTCGGTTCGATACCAAGGGTCGTATGGTCTATGACCCTTCTATGATGGACATCATGCACGGGTTTGCGGGGAACCGGATGCTGGTCAACGGTCAGGTGAATGCGACTGCGGTCGTGCCAAAGGGGGTCGTGCGCTTGCGCCTGCTCAATGGCTCGAACGCCCGCATCTACACGCTGTTTTTCGATGACACGCGGCCGATGCATCTGCTGGCAACGGATGGCGGCTTTCTGCCTGCACCTATTGCGATCGATACGCTACGTCTCGCCCCCGGAGAGCGGGCCGAGATCCTTGTTGATTTCTCAGGGGGCAACGCTCCGATCTTAATGAGTGATCCAGGTCAAGCTTACGGCATCCTGCAATTCGAGACCGACGCGACGCTTGCCACGCGGATCACCAGCCTGCCAGAGCAACTGAACGGTGCGCTCGAAGATCTGTCAGGGGCTAAGGTCGTGACGCGGCAGGTCTCTCTCGACATGGGCATGGGCGGCATGATGATGGGTGGGGGACGCTTTGCCATAAACGGACGCCCCTACAACATGCGACGGGTCGATTTTGAAGTAGCACTCGGATCGGTAGAACGGTGGCAGATCCGCAGCACGATGGTCGCGCATCCGTTCCACGTTCACGGCGTGCGCTTCCGGGTGATCACCGAGAACGGCGGCCCGCCGCGACCAGAGAACACTGGCTGGAAAGACACCGTTCTTGTGCCGGGCGAGGCCGAAATCCTCGTGCGTTTCGATCAGCCCGCCAGCCGCGAGACACCGTTCATGTTTCACTGCCATATCCTTGAACATGAGGATGCCGGTATGATGGGCCAGTTCACTGTTACCTGACGTCCGCGCCGTGCGGACCGCAACATGAAAGCTCCGACAGTACCGATGACCGAGTCACTTCTTGCCACGGAACCGCAACTACGCCTCATCGTGTTTCTCTGCGTTCTGGCTGCTATGGCCCTATGGGAAGTCGCAGCACCCCGACG
>CAYGMX010000004.1:19995-26800 GCA_964351055.1 uncultured Loktanella sp.
ATCCGCTGGACGAACAATCTGGGGCTCGTGGTCATTGATACGATTGTATTGCGACTGACTTTCCCGATCCTAGCAGTCGGATTGGCTCTGATCGCTCAGGACCGCGGCTGGGGGCTGTTCAATATCATTGAAGCGCCAGCGTGGGTCGCGGTTCTCGTCTCGATCGTTGTGCTTGATCTGGTGATCTATCTGCAGCACGTCATGTTCCATGCGGTGCCCGCGCTATGGCGGCTGCACCGGATGCATCATGCCGACCTCGAGTTTGACGTTACTACTGGCTTGCGCTTTCACCCTGTTGAAATTCTGCTGTCGATGGGGATCAAGTTGGCGGTAGTCATGGCCTTGGGACCACCTGCAGTTGCCGTACTGGTCTTCGAAGTCTTGTTGAACGCAACTGCTATGTTCAACCACTCCAATATCCGGCTGCCGATGCTTGTGGACCGTTTCCTCCGCTTGATCGTGGTCACGCCAGATATGCACCGCGTCCATCATTCGGTCATACCAGAGGAGACAAACAGCAATTTCGGCTTCAACCTTCCATGGTGGGACAGGTTGCTTGGTACCTATCGGGCACAGCCAAAAGCAGGCCACAAGGAAATGTTGATCGGAATCGAGCAGTTCCGGACAACGCGTGACCTGTGGCTCGACCGGATGCTGGTGCAACCGGTGAAAGGTCCTGCAAGCGGCTATCCGATCAATCGCGATACGCGAAGGAGGCCTTAATCGAAGTAATCGCCAATCGTGTTCCGACCGTCAACTGTCCAAAGTGTTTTTGAAAAAGCAGAACGAGAGACCTGGTGGACTTTCTGAACGCCGTCCGGTGCCACAAATTTGCCCGTCCGTGAGTCCCCAGCAGTGGAAGAACGCTTGGTCGAACGATAACAAGTCCCATTTCAGAGCTGACATTGGTGCAAGTGCAGCGAAATATCGCTCTGTCCCGCATCTGACCAGTTCGCGCGCGGAGCAGCGAACGTCCGAATTTGCGACCGAATGATAATTTCCTGTTATCGTAACTTCGAGCGGTTGTTCTTCGGATAGGGGCGGGCGGTATCGATGGTTTCCTCAGTATCGCCGTCAGCTTGCAATCTTGATGATGGCATCCACAAGGGGGCCTTCGTCTCCTGCGAAACTTGCTATCATCGCGTTCATGAACTCGTCCTCATCAATGTTGTCCTCGATCATCTCAAGCCCTGCGACCTGCATGAGGATATCAAGCAAGGTGAGCTGACAGCGCCCGTTCCCTTCGCGAAACGGATGGACGGCATTGATGTCGGCGATGTAGTGGGCAGCCCGCTCAGCAAAATTCTGCGGACTGGTGGCATCAGCCAGATGGTTTTCGTCGGTCAGTTCACGAAAAATTCGGTTCATCTCGGCGTCGATGTACTCGGGATAGCAGAACCAATTTCCTCCCTTGGCGGTTCGGACCTGTCTTGGCTGTCCCGCCCATGTGTACACGTCTTGGAAGAAGTGATGATGGATCGCCCGATAGTGCGCATAGTCGAGCACACCTTCAGGCAAAGGCTCTTCGGACCGGGTCAAGAACATGAGTTGCTCGAACTGGTCAAGCTCATCCTGATCGGTTAGGTCGGCCTTGTTCCTTAGAACGTTTGTGCCAGGGTAACAGATGGGGTCCTCTGTGACGTCATACCGGCTCATTTACCTTTTTTGGCGGCAAAGGAACCGGTAATCGCCGAGCGAAGTGCGTCGCCTTTTAGTCCGCGATCACAATAGGTCTTGAGTGTCTTGGCTGATCTGGAACTGGTCGTAACGCCCTCAACCTTGGCAAACTTCGTGGCCTTACCCTTGCCCAAAGGCTTGGTCGCAAAGCGTCCGGTGGTCGCAGATCTCTTGAGTGCAGTGCTCTTGTTCATGAAGTTAACTTATCACGCTCAGAATTGAATGTGTATGAAGATTCCGCTCGGCATCATCTCCGTCGTGGCGGAATGTGCTGAACCATCAGTAGCGCGTTCAGATCTTGCGTTGCGCGGGCTTTGAGTTCAAAAAAATCCACCCTCAGGGGCGGCAACGATAATGGCCTGTCATTATCGTTACCGACAGACCGCGCGGCTGGCGTTCGATGAGTTTAGATCTTTTGATATTACATAAGACAGATTATGCGTATTATATCAATAATATATTTGTAGTTGCAATAATATACTAACGGAGTCATGCTGCTTACACCCTACTCGATAGGATGCTTCACATGCTTCGCACATTTCGAAAATACTCAATTGTCGCCGTACTTGCACTTTTTGGTTCGTCCGTAGGCCTTGCCAATCGTGTTCAGGCTCAAACGTATCAGATCGACTGCGCAATACTGTTGTGCCTCTCTGGCGGCTGGCCAGCATCAGTTCCATGTGCCCGTGCACGCGCCGAATTTATCCGCCGGATCACGCCTTGGCCCGTTGAACCGCCATTGCAGATTTGGCGTTGCCCGATGGGCGCATCGTATAATCCAGTTGCCCCGTCGGATAATCGAGGTCGTTTCTACGATATTTTGTTCACTAATCAGGATCACCCGCGACCGCTTTTGTCGCCTGCAACCAAACCTCTGTCTTCTGAAAATGCCGTCTTAAATCTTGCCGGACCAAAGCCAAACCTGCTTCCGGAAGGACTTGCGCTCCAGTTGGTCCAAGACCGCGCTGACATCGACATCAGCGGCCCAGAATTCAACTTTGTACGCTCAATCCGCGTTTATGATGTCCTGATTGATGACGACCGAGACGACGGGGATTGCGATCGATATGCCAGTGTCCGGATCGGAACTTATGACACACAAGGAAGTTTCAGTTGGCATCGATCCAACAGGAGCGCCATTCCAACGGCATTCGGACGCACCAGTCATGGATGTTCCCTCTTCGTCAGAGCGGTGTTCGTGGAATGGCGAGACTATGTTGGCAACTATGGTTTTGAGCGGGTCGATTACTGACGGTTCGTAAGGTTTGTTAAGTAACCTACGGGGACTTGCCCATCTTCTGACAAATCCATGGCGGTGCGGATATCATGATATTTGCACCAAGCTGAGCTGACTATGAAAACAAGGGCCCGGGATTGGTGCATAAATCAGGTGCGCAATGGTGCTACCTGGTGTAGGATGTTTGCATGCTTATCGGTTACGCCAGAGTGTCCAGTCAGGGACAGTCCCTTGATCGCCAGATCGGTGCCTTGAACACAGCCAAAGCGGATAAGATCTTTCGTGAGGTGGCTTCGGGCCGGACGGTCAAAGGCCGACCACAGTTGGAACGCGCTATTGATGCTTTGGGGGCAGGGGACATCCTCGTCATCGCCGAATGGGATAGGGCGACCAGATCGATGATGGATGGGATCAGTATTATCCAGCGCGTCGCAGATAGATCCGCGACGATAAAGGTATTGGACAAACCGTGGCTCGACCTGACGACCCCGATGGGCAAAAGGATCCTCGCCTTTCTCTCCGCTTTGGCTGAGGACGAGCGAGAACGTATCACGCGACGTGCCAATGAAGGCCGACAGATTGCTATCGCAAACGGAACCAGGTTTGGACGTAAGCCAAAGCTCACCGACCATCAGCTTCAACTTGCCCGTGATCGCATGGCGAATGGAGAAACTTGTCGCGCAATCGCATTGGATTTGGGTGTGGCTCATACCACGATTTCAAGACTACGGTGACGGATGTGGCGTGCAGCGATCGACGCCAATGGCGGAAAGCTGACCTCCGCTGCAGCGGCGCTGTGGATTGGATGCATCATGGATAGCGGACATTGAATCAAAACATGCTTTGAAGAAGCGTAGCTGGCTCCGGCTAAACACGCTGAAAATTTTGACGCCGCTCGGTTCAGTCGACAAAGATTTGAATGCTAGAGCCGACGCAAGATAAGGGCATACTTCAATCGAAGAACGACCAATCAACGTCCGCCGCAATAGGACTCGAATGTTCAGACGGCGTATGACCTGACTGGCCATTGCAAATAGGAAAGCAGCCATAGTGTTTGAGGAAATCGCTCAAGAAGAAGTTTTCAACGTCAAAAAGGTTCTCATTTCCGTAGTTATTGAGAACTTCTGCAGAGTAATATGTAAACTTCACCTTCTGTGTCTTTGCGTAGTTACTAATTCCCATGTTGCCGGATTGACCGGACAAATGGCCGCCGAGCCTCTTGAATAGGCTGTTTTGCTTTGACTCACTCATACCGATGTAAATCAGCTTCGAATTCGCGAAGGGGTAGGCGATTTCACTTTCGGTTAAATAAATGAAGTAAATGCCCGCAACACCGCGAACGAACTTGATTTCTTGCTCGCTAAGATTGTACGTTTGTGTAAATAATACTCTCATTTTGCATTACTAAACAAGGGGATATGCCTTGGCCACCGAAAACATCAAGACAGCCACCGAGGTAATTTCTGAGTTCCTCTACATCCAGGCCAAGGACGAGTCCCTCGGCGCGGGCACCGTAGCCGCTGTCTGCACTCTTTGGAAGGATGATGATCTTAGCAGGGTCAAGCTGCTTCGTAAGCTGGAAGAGGCTCGCAAGGCCGCACTCAAGGCTGATGCGGCGAGCGCAGAGGAAGTCAGCAATGACTAAAGTTCGCAAGATCACAGTCTCGCGCTTCCGCGGCGCACGTTTCGACTTACCCCTCGATTTTTCGAAGAAATCGAAGAGCGTCGCGATCTTCGGTGAGAACGCGTCGGGCAAGAGCACTATCACGGATGCCCTTGAGTGGTTCATTCATGACCGCGTGGACCACCTATGGCGGGAAGACTGCAAGCAGGACTCGCTGCGCAATGTGCTGGCCGGCGACAAGCCCAGCACCGTCGAGCTGGTCTTTGATGGCATTGATCGCGACGGAACGAAGGCGCTCTCCGAAACGCTGAAGACTTCCGCCATCTTTGCCAATGACAATGCGGAGCAGCTTGTTACCGATCTGAAAGGTGACAATATCATTTTAAGGCATGCTGATATTGTCAATTTTCTCGACAAAACAAAAGGCGGAAAGCGTGAAGCCATCGCCGACATCATTGGCTATAGCGAAATCACAAAATTTAGAAACGTCCTTCTGCAAACTAAAAACCAGCTTGAAAAAGAGCCTGAATACACGACCGCAAAGCAGCAGATTCAGCGTCTTCAGTGTGGGATGATTGCGGAAGTAGAGCAGGTTGTTCCTAACAGAAAAGAATTCTACCTCGTGGCCGCAATGGTCATGAAGTCATTTGATCTCAAGACAGAAGTGACGGACGACGTGTCTTACGCCGAAGCTCTGGAAGAGCTACGGGGACAGGGTAGCAGTGAAGAAAAAATACGTCTGGCAGAAAGACTCGCGCAGCTTGAGAAAGCTTGCAGTGATCTCGTTGCCGATATTGATCAACTCTCGGATGATGCCATGGCATTTATGGATAAATATAACGCCCTCGCTAAGGAGAGCGAAAATGTCAACAAACTTCGGCTCAGTGACTTTCTGACGCGCGGCAAGGCCGTCCTGGACGACAACGTCTTTACTGACGCGCAGTGCCCGTTTTGCTTGGAGCCCAATGAGCTTGCCCATCTCCAGGAAGAGGTCGGCAAGCGCGTTGAAGCGCTAAAGGCTTTGCAAAAGGAGCTCGATGAAGCGGGCACGCTCAAGGATGCGCTTGCCGAGATCGTCACCAATGCAGGCGTCAAGACGAAAACTATTATGGAGACGTATTCTGATCTGCAGGATTTTGCATCGCTGATCGAGGCTACCAAGTCTGCGCGCGTCAAGTTGCGCGACTATATGAAAGAGCTGAAATCCACCTTCGATGACAAGAGGGTTTTCGAAGCCCCGGCCGGTTTCGATACCGATCTGAAGGCGTTGCGCTCAGCATCTGAAGATGCCGCGGAGCAAGCTAAAGAGGCTGCGAAGAAGCTGCAGCTCACGGAGCTAGAAAAGAAGGTCGCCGCCGCGCTGACAAGGCTCAAGATCGTCAGCGATCAGGTGAACGACTTTGAGAGCTATCAGAACATAAAGGGTGCTTACGAAGCCCAAATCATCACGCTTTCCTCGATGCTGGACGCCTTTATCAAGGTTCAGAACGGGGCGCTGCAAGCCGTGCTGGATACCATCAGCGATGATGTCGGGAAGTTCTACACTGCGCTTCATCCCAAGGAGAGCGTGGACAAAGTGTCCCTGACTATGGTCGGCGACGAAGGTATCGAGTTTCAGTACACCTTCCATGGCAAGCCGACACAGCCACCGCGCAAATACTTAAGCGAAAGTCACCTCAATAGTCTTGGCGTCGTGCTGTTTCTCGCAAACGCTCGAATTTTCAACAAGCACGCCAAGTTTCTGGTGTTGGATGATATAGTCACAAGTTTCGATACATCGCATCGGCGCAGGCTCTTACGACTTTTGCGCGACGAGTTCTCAGACTGGCAAATCATCATCCTCACGCACGAGAATATCTGGTTCGACATTATCAAGAGGGAGATGGGGCAGCATGGCTGGAGTTTTCATGAGGTCCGGTCCGACGGTGCCAATGGCATCCTTCTCGAGAACAGCCCCGCGACGCTGAAGGAGATCATCGAACAGAAGAAGGGCAAGGAAGACGTAACCAATGACCTGCGCAAACTACTGGAGCTTGTTCTCAAGAACATTTGCCAGGCCCTTGAGGTGAAGATGGCCTTCCGCTTCAACGACATTAACGAAAAGCGCATGTCCGATGAACTGATCAGTGCTCTGAAATCAACTTTGAAGGACAAGTCGCCGGATCTGTTGGATACACAAATCTTCTCCGATCTGGCAGGCTCAGCCCTCATCGCCAATCTGGTCTCTCACGACAACGCCGACAAAATTGTCGGAGAGGACATCGATG
>CAYGMX010000005.1:0-17750 GCA_964351055.1 uncultured Loktanella sp.
ACCCGCCTGGCGGGATTTGCCTCAAAAGGACCCGTTGAAAGACATACCGACCGAACTGATCCTTCCGCATCCACGCCTGCAGGACCGCGCATTTGTGCTGGTGCCGCTGGCTGATGTCGCCCCCGATTGGGTGCACCCTGTCCTGCAGCGGACTGTGGCGGACATGTGCGCGGCATTACCACCGGATGCCATCGCGGATGTGCGGCCCTTGTAACCGGCACGCGAACCTGTGAAAACGCGCCGGAACGCGTGCGAGGCCCTTGTCAATCTTGGATGAAGCCACTAAGTAGGCGGCTTCCGAAGTCCCACTTTCTTGACTGGAGTAAGCCATATGGCCCGCGTCACCGTAGAAGATTGCGTCGATAAAGTTCCCAACCGTTTCGAGCTTGTGATGCTTGCGGCCCATCGTGCCCGTGAAATTTCCGCCGGCGCACCGATCACGGTCAACCGCGACAATGACAAAAACCCTGTCGTGTCTCTGCGCGAAATCGCCGAAGAGACCCAGCAAGCCGATGACCTGCGCGAGCGCATGATCGAAGCGAACCAGACCCAGATCGAGGTAGACGAGCCCGAAGAAGACAGCATGTCTTTGTTGATGGGTGCCGAGTCTGACAAACCTGCCGATGATGACATGTCGGAAGAGAAACTGCTGCGTGCGCTGATGGATGCGCAAGGGCAGCGCTAGGGCTGGCTTACCGGCCTTATGAGGATAGGCGCGGGACCAAATGACGACTGCTGATGATCTGATCGCATTGGTCCGTGCCTATAACCCCAAATCCAATGAGCAGATGCTCCGCGATGCCTTTGTCTTTGGTGCAGAAATGCATGAAGGACAGTTCCGTCATTCTGGCGAGCCATATTTTACCCATCCTGTTGCGGTTGCCAGTATTCTTGCCCAACAGCAGATGGACGATGCAACCATCATCACCGCGCTGCTGCACGACACGATCGAGGATACCAAAGCCTCTTTCGCGGTTGTCGAAAGACGGTTTGGCCGCGAAATTGCGGAGCTTGTCGACGGCGTCACAAAGCTGACTAATCTTCAACTGACATCGAACCAGACAAAGCAGGCCGAGAATTTCCGTAAGCTGTTCATGGCGACTTCGCGGGATCTGCGGGTGACTTTGGTCAAACTGGCTGACCGTTTGCACAATATGCGCACCATCAAATCCATGCGCCCCGAGAAACAGGCCCAGAAGGCCCGTGAAACCATGGATATCTTTGCCCCGCTTGCAGGCCGCATGGGCATGCAATGGATGCGCGAGGAACTTGAAGATCTGTCCTTTCGCGTCCTGAACCCCGAAGGCCGCAATTCGATTATCCGCCGCTTTATCACCCTGCAACGCGAAGCGGGCGATGTGGTCCAGCGGATCACGGCGGATATGCGGGTCGAGCTGGAAAAGGCCAATATCGTGGCCGAGGTCGCTGGCCGTGCCAAGAAACCCTATGCCATCTGGCGCAAGATGCAGGAAAAGGAACAGGGGTTCAGCCGCCTGTCCGACATCTATGGGTTTCGCGTGATCGTCGCGACCGAAGCCGATTGCTACCGTGTGCTGGGGGCAATCCACCAGCGCTGGCGTGCGGTGCCGGGGCGGTTCAAGGACTATATCAGCCAACCCAAATCGAACGGTTATCGCTCTATCCATACCACCGTATCGGGGCGCGATGGCAAGCAGGTCGAGGTCCAGATCCGGACCCGCGAAATGCATGAAGTGGCCGAAACCGGTGTTGCCGCGCATTGGTCCTACAAGAACGGCGAACGGGTCGAGAACCGTTTTGCTGTTGATCCCGTCCATTGGATCGCATCGCTGACCGACCGTCTGGACGACGATCAGGACCATGAGGAGTTCCTCGAAGCGGTCAAGCTCGAGATGTATCAGGATCAGGTGTTCTGCTTCACGCCCAAGGGCGATGTCATCAAATTGCCCCGTGGCGCGACCCCGATTGATTTTGCCTATGCTATCCACACGCGGATCGGGTCGGCCTGTGTGGGCGCCAAGGTTGACGGGCTGCGTGTGCCACTTTGGACGCGGCTCAAGAACGGCCAGTCCGTCGAGGTGATTACCGCCGAAGGGCAAACCCCGCAGGCGACCTGGATTGATATTGCCGTCACCGGACGGGCCAAGCCAGCCATTCGCCGGTCATTACGTGAAGAAGACCGCGAAAGGTTTGTGCGTCTGGGTCGTGAACTGGCACGGGTGGCGTTCGAAAATGTCGGCAAGCGCAGTACTGACAAGGCCTTGCGCACCGCAGCCAAGGCTTTGGCGATTGACAGTGTCGAAGAGCTCTTGGCGCTCTTGGGCAGTGCAGAGATCACTGGCCGCCATGTGGTTGCAGCGATTTATCCGGAACTCGAGCATAAGCACGGCGAAGAAATCGACCAAAGGCGCGCTGTGGTCGGTCTTGCACCTGATCAGGTCCAGCATCGTGGCGCGTGCTGCCAGCCCGTGCCGGGCGAGCGTATCTTGGGCATCACATTTCGGGGTCACGGCGTGGTTGTGCATGCCATTGATTGCGAAGCGCTGGCGGATTACGAAGAACAGCCCGACCGCTGGATCGACCTGCATTGGCAGGACGGGACCCATGGTGCGGTCAATACTGTCACTTTTGATGTCACAATCGCCAATTCCACTGGTGTACTGGGACGAATTTGCACATTGATCGGAGAACAGGACGCCAATATCTCTGACCTCAGATTCATTGACCGCAAGCCGGATTATTTTAGATTGTTAATTGATGTGGACTTGCGCGATGCAGAGCATCTACACCGCGTAAAGACGGCGCTCGAGGCTGAAAGCAACGTTTCGTCGATTGCGCGGCATCGTGACCCCGGGCTTGCGGCACTTGGTGCGGAGAGCCCCCGCCGGGAAGGATGATGAGTAGTGGTGTTCAAACGTAGGGATAGACGGGCGGTCTGGCAGATCGTGCTGGACTTCTTCTATCCAAGAGGCGGTTGGAGCCGCGCGTTCGAATACGTCAAGCACCGTGTCCGCCGTTTACCCGATACGCCGACCAAAATCAGCCGTGGTATCTGGGCAGGGGTCTTTGTCTGCTTTACCCCGCTCTTTGGTCTCCATTTCATCGTGGCCGCAATCCTTGCACGACTGGTCAGGGGCAATATCCTTGCGGCTTTGATGGCCACGTTTTTCGGCAACCCGCTGACCTTTCCCGCGATTGGTTATGCCGCGATTACGCTTGGTTCGTGGATTCTTGGGCTCCCGCAGGGCCGCAATGACCATTTGGGCCAGAAATTCGCCGATGCCAGCTATGACGTCTGGCACAATATCGTTGCGGTTTTTACGCCAGCGCGCATCAATTGGCAGGGATTGAAGGTTTTCTATGATGACGTCTTTTTCCCTTATCTTGTTGGCGGCATTATCCCTGGTTTGATCACGGCAACGGTGGCCTATTATCTGGCTGTGCCCTTGATCAGCGCCTATCAGAAGCGGCGCAAGAAAGCCTTGCGTGCAAAGCTTGACCAGCTCAGGAAAAAGGCATCACCTGCGGATGATGTGTAAATTTGCCCCGTGCGGGCTTGACCACAAAGGACAAAGCGAATGACGCAAAAACTGCGCCTCGGTGTAAACATCGACCACGTAGCGACCGTCCGTAACGCCCGTGGCGGGGCTGTGCCTGATCCCGTGCGCGCTGCTGTCATGGCCGAGGCTGCGGGCGCTGATGGCATCACGGCACATTTGCGCGAAGACCGCCGCCATATTTCTGATGCAGATATCGAAGGGTTGATGGCTGCACTGAAAGGCCCCTTGAACTTTGAAATGGCCGCGACCGCCGAGATGCAGGCCATCGCCTTGCGGCACAAACCCCATGCGGTGTGCATTGTTCCCGAAAAACGCGAGGAACGCACCACCGAAGGCGGGCTGGAAGTAGCGCGCGAGGAAAATGCGCTCGCCCATTATATCGCCCCCTTGCGCGAGGCTGGCTGCCGCGTTTCGATCTTTATCGCCGCTGACCAGCGCCAGATCGAAGCCGCGCACCGGATCGGTGCAGAAGTCATCGAACTGCATACCGGCGCTTATTGCGATGCCCATGCCGAAGGCCACTTTGATGTGCGTGACGCAGAGCTGGAAAAGCTGACTAGAATGGCCGCCTTTGCCCATGACCTTGGTCTGGAGGTGCATGCCGGGCATGGTCTGACCTATGATTGTGTCAGCCCAATCGCAGCATTGCCGCAGGTGATGGAGCTTAACATCGGGCATTTCCTGATCGGTGAGGCGATTTTTCGTGGACTGGAACCCGCGATTGCCGAAATGCGCCGGATCATGGACGCCGCGCGCGCATGATCCTAGGCGTCGGCACCGATTTGGCGAATATCGACCGGATCGCCGGAACGCTCGATCGTTTTGGCGACCGGTTTCGCAATCGGGTCTTTACCGAGGTCGAACAGCAAAAGGCGGAGCGGCGCAAGGATGTGGCCGGCACCTATGCGAAGCGCTGGGCGGCCAAGGAAGCCTGCTCAAAGGCGCTGGGCACCGGCCTGCGAATGGGCATTTCTTGGAAAGACATGGCCGTGTCAAATTTGCGCAGCGGCCAGCCGGTCATGGCCGTGACGGGATGGGCCAAAGAGCGGCTGGACCAGATGACACCCGCAGGTCACGAGGCCATCATTCATGTGACACTGACCGACGATCACCCTTGGGCGCAGGCCTTTGTGGTGATCGAGGCGCGCCCCATCGCTTGACAGTACAGACGCGCACCCTCATGTAGCCCCAAACCAATCAAAGGATCAGGCAATGGCCGAAAAAACAGGGATTATCGCCTGGCTTGTTGAAACAGTGAAGACAGTGTTCTGGGCATTGTTGATCGCGGGTATTTTCCGGACAGTCTTTTTCCAGCCTTTCTGGATTCCGTCCGGCTCGATGAAAGACACGCTGTTGATCGGCGATTTCCTTTTTGTGAACAAGATGGCCTATGGATATTCCTATGCGTCCTGCCCCTCGGTCCGGATTGCGTCACTGGGCGTTGATATTGGTGCAGAGGATATCTGCGGCCTTCTCGAAGACCGCGAAGAGCGGATTTTCGGGTCTGACCCCGAACGCGGTGATATCGTCGTATTCCGGCACCCTGTGGACGGGCGCGATTTCATCAAACGCCTGATCGGTGTGCCGGGTGACCGTATCCAGATGATCGACGGCGTCTTGCAAATCAATGACGTGCCGGTCCAGCTTGCCGATGCGGGAACCTTTACGGAAATCATGGAAGCGCAGGGCCCATTGGGACTGCGTCCGCAATGTGTGAATGGTACCGTGGGTCCGGGGGCCGTTTGCGAAAAACCACGCCAGATTGAAACGCTGCCCAACGGTGTCAGCCATGCGATCCTTGATATCGGGCCGCGCCAGTTGGACAACACCGGCGTATTTACCGTACCGGCGGGGCAGTTCTTTTTCATGGGCGACAACCGCGACAATTCAACCGATAGCCGCGTGGCGCAATCCGCGCGGGGGGTCGGATTTGTAGAGCGCAAAGACATTGTGGGTCGGGCGGACCGTGTGATGTTCTCGTCTGCGGGGCGTTCGATGTTTGCGTTCTGGACATGGCGATCCGACCGTTTCTTCAAGGCGCTCGATTGAAGCTTTCAGCCGAACTTTCCGCGTTCTCGGAACGCTTGGGGCATAACTTTGCCAAGCCCGATATCCTGATCCGCGCGGTGACCCATTCCTCGATGGTCAGCCCGCATCGGGATGACAACCAGCGCCTTGAATTTCTGGGCGATAGGGTGCTTGGGCTTGTGATGGCAGAGGCGCTTTTGAAAGCTGATCCCGCCGCACCCGAAGGCCTACTTGCGCCGCGCTATAACGCGCTGGTGCGACGCGAGGCCTGCGCCGATGTGGCCCGCCAGATCGATCTTGGCGCCGTCCTGAAACTGGGCCGGTCCGAGATGAAATCCGGCGGGCGCCGGAAAGAGGCGCTGCTTGCCGATGCGATGGAGGCGGTCATTGCCGCAATCTATCAGGACGGCGGGTTCGATGCCGCGCGTGCGGCGATCCTGCGCCTGTGGGGTGATCGTATCCATAATGTCGCTGCCGATGCCCGTGATGCAAAAACAGCCTTGCAGGAATGGGCGCAGGCCCGCGGCGAGGCCCCGCCACAGTATATCGAGGTCGCGCGCACTGGACCTGACCACCAGCCCGTGTTTACCATTGAAGTGCGTCTTGCCTCTGGTCCCACCGAACAAGCGACCGCCGGGTCGAAACGCCATGCCGAACAGGCGGCGGCAACAGCACTTTTGAAGAAAGTCGATCCATGACGGATGCCCCAACCAAAGCCGGATTCATCGCCCTGATCGGCGAACCGAACGCAGGCAAATCAACGCTGTTGAACCAGATGGTCGGTTCGAAAGTGTCGATTGTGACCCATAAGGTCCAGACAACCCGCGCCCGTATCCGTGGAATCGCGATGGCCGAAAACGCACAGTTGATCTTTATCGACACGCCCGGCCTTTTCAAACCCCGCCGCCGCCTTGACCGCGCGATGGTAGCGGCGGCCTGGGGTGGGGCTGCGGACGCCGAGGGTGTCGTCTTGATGATCGAGGCGCACCGCGGCATGACCGAGGGCGTGAAGACGATCATCGAAACCCTGTCCGAACGGTCGGGCAAGTCGCCGGTCGCACTTGCGATCAACAAGATCGACAAGGTGAAATCCGAAGTCCTGCTGGCCCTGACCAAGGACATGAACGACGCCTATCCTTTTTCGGAAACCTTCATGATCTCGGCAGAGCGTGGCCATGGCTGCGACAGCCTGCGCGACTGGTTGGTTACCCAGCTTCCCGAAGGGCCTTATCTTTACCCCGAGGACCAGATTGCCGATCTGCCCATGCGCATGATTGCAGCCGAGATGACCCGCGAGAAACTGACCCTGCGCCTGCATCAGGAACTGCCTTACGAACTGACCGTCGAGACAGAAAACTGGGAAGAGCGCCCAGACGGGTCTGCGCGGATCGACCAGTTGATCTATGTTGCCCGCGATGGCCACAAGGGAATCGTGCTGGGCAAGGGCGGTGAGACCGTCAAATCCGTCAGCACCGCGGCCCGTATGGAACTGGAAGAGTTTCTGGGCCGCCGCGTACATTTGTTCCTGAAAGTGAAGGTCCGCCCCAACTGGCTGGAAGAATCGGAGCGCTATTCCGAGATGGGCCTCGATTTCAAAGACGGCAATACCTGAGCCGCCCCATGAGGTTGACCGCAGATATCTGGGTCTCGGCCTATCTGACCCGCCTGCGCCTGATGGAGATCCCCGCCTTCGTCGTTCAACATGGTGACAACACGGCGGGGGCCGTCATGGTCAAGCTGAACACATTGGACGGGCAGGCCTGTTGCTATCAGCGCAGCTTTGACCTCATGACGGGCGCCCGCAAGTGGATCGTGCTGGCCGAAGGTGACGAGGCCAGTGTCGATGCCTCCATTGGCAAGCAGCGCGGCTTTGATCCCGATCTTTGGGTGATCGAGGTCGAGGATCGCAAAGGGCGCCACTTGTTGGATGAACCCGGACTAGACTAACTCTTGCGCCTCCAGCGCGATATTTCTGTCAAAATCATAAGGCTTTCTTAACCAAACCGTCCCATACCTCTTTTACGGTACAGGCTTGAGAGCCGACGGCCATGCAAGGTGATGAGTTTTTGTTCGTCTCTGGGGCAAGGTGGTTCTGATCACCTTGCTCCAACTAATGCCCCGCCGGATGCGTTCTGCCTGTGCCGGAAACGCAGCCCTTGCAACTGCGCAAGGCACGGTCTGTTATGCATGCATGAACAGGACCTATTTTTCGTGATCGAATGGCGTGATGATGCGGCCTTGCTGGCTGTGCGTCCGTTTGGCGAGACTTCGGTGATCATCGAAGTCTTTAGCGCGGCACATGGCCGCCATTCCGGTGTTGTCCGCGGTGGCACCAGCCGCAAGGTCGCGCCGGTCCTGCAACCGGGCGCGCAGTTGTCTGTGACATGGAAGGCGCGGTTGGACAGTCATCTGGGAAGTTTCACGGTCGAGCCGGTGCGCAGCAGAGCGGCTGCCGCGATGGGGGATCGTCTGGCTTTGTCGGGGCTGAATGCGGTGTGCAGTCTGCTTGCCATGGTTCTGCCCGAACGCGAGGCGCAGCCTGCGCTTTATGACCGTACCGTCGGGTTGCTTGACCTGCTTGGACAGTCCGAGATCTGGCCTCTGGCCTATCTGCGATGGGAACAGGCGTTGCTGGAAGAGATGGGCTTTGGGCTGGACCTGTCCGCCTGTGCTGTGCACGGCGTGAACGAGGACCTGATCTATGTCTCGCCGCGATCCGGACGTGCCGTCAGCCGCGAAGCGGCAGGTGAATGGGCCGACCGCATGTTGCCGCTTCCACCGGTTCTGGCAGGCAAGGGTGATGCGGCGAACGCAGAGATCGTGACGGCACTGGGTACAACCGGTTACTTCATAGAACACCGGCTGGTCAGCAGTCTGGGGGACAAGCCGCTGCCTGCCGCCCGCGCCCGTCTGCTGGACGCGATTGCCCGCTTACCCTGAAGTCAGACCAGTTTGTTGTCGATCAGATAGGCAGCACTTGACACCGCGGCCTTGTGCGCTTGCCGCATTCCGCGGCCCAAGGTTTCCCTTGCGCGCGCATTGTCCGTTTTTTCGACCCGCCCCAAGCTGGGAATGATCGTGCGTATGGCGGGGTCGAACAGCCCCAATCCCCTGATCACAAAATCCGGTGCCACACGGGTCACGACCTTGCGGTTCGGGTAGGCGGTCTTGATCGCCTTTGCCAGATCCTGAAAGCTGAGGAACCGGTCAACGGTCATGATCCGCTGCCCGATGGTTTGCGGTTGATCGATCACTTTCACATGCATTTCGGCCACGTCCTGCACATCGACAGTCGTAAACCCGATATTGGGCAGCATCGGATCCTTGCCGCGGAGCAGCCGCTTGACCACTTCGATAGAGGTACCAAAGGTGCCGTCAAGCGGTGCGCCCAGCACGAAACCGGGGTTTACAACGGTCAGTTGCATTTCCGGGGCAGTGTCGCGGACAAAATCCCAAGCGGCCAGTTCGGCCAAGGTTTTGGATTTTGTATAGGCGGAAATCTTTGGGTCGTCGGGGTCTGTCCAGTTTGTTTCGTCAAAGGCTCTATCACCGGCGGGCAGGTCGGAACCGCTGATCGCCGCTGTAGAAGAGGTCAGGACAAAGCGGGTGATGCCTGCGGCCTTGGCGGCGCGCAAAGCCCGCAGCGCCCCGTCGACGGCGGGGCGAATAAGGTCTTCCTCGTTCTTGGGCTGAACCATCGGGAAGGGTGAGGCAGTATGGATCACCGCGTCGACCGCCTCCATCGCTACGGCCCATCCTGTATCACTGGTCAAGTCCAGCGCGACAAAGCCAAGGCGCGCGTCAATATCACTTGGGTCGGTCAGATGCGGCAAAACTGCCGCCTTCACCTCGTCTGCCCGGGCAAGCGAACGCAGGCTGCCGCGAACGGTGTATCCGGCTTCCAAAAGCTGCAGGAGAATATGTTTGGCGATGTAGCCGGAAGCGCCTGTCAGAAGTACCGTCTTGCCCATCGCCCCACCTTTTCTAGCGTTCCTGCCTTTGGTCTAGCGGGTTTGCGGTTGAATGCAACTTAGTCCAGCAGCCGTCGTGCAATAACCTGTGCCTGAATTTCGGCGGCACCCTCAAAGATGTTCAGAATACGGGCATCACACAGGATACGGCTGATTTTGTATTCCAGCGCAAAGCCATTGCCGCCGTGGATTTGCAACGCATTGTCGGCGCAAGCCCATGCGATCCGCGCACCCAACAATTTGGCCATCCCGGCCTCGAGGTCGCAGCGCCGGTCATTGTCTTTTTCATGGGCGCTGAAATAGGTGAGTTGCCGTGCCACCATGATTTCGACTGCCATCATCGCCAGTTTGCCCGCAACGCGGGGAAAGTTGATGAGCGGCTGGCCGAACTGCTTGCGGTCTTGGGCGTATTGCATGCCAACATCCAAGGCCGATTGCGCCACGCCTACCGCGCGGGCCGCTGTCTGGATGCGGGCGGATTCGAAGGTCTGCATCAACTGCTTGAACCCCTTACCGGTTTCGCCGCCAAGCAGGTTTTCGCCCTTCACGGCAAAGCCGTCAAAGGCCAGTTCGTATTCCTTCATCCCGCGATAACCCAGCACCTCGATCTCGCCTCCGGTCATGCCGGGGGTAGGGAAGGGGTGTGCATCGTCACCCGGCGTCTTTTCAGCAAGGAACATGGACAACCCGCGATAGTCGGTTGTGTCCGGATCGGTGCGGGCAAGCAAGGTCATCACATGGGTGCGGCTGGCATGGGTGATCCAGGTCTTGTTGCCGGTGATTTCCCAATCGTCACCTTTCTTGACGGCGCGGGTGCGCAGGCTGCCAAGGTCTGATCCGGTGTTGGGTTCGGTAAACACCGCTGTCGGCAAAATCTCTGCCGATGCGATGCCGGGCAGCCAGTGCTGCTTTTGTGCTTCGGTGCCCCCGCAAAGGATAAGTTCCGCTGCAATTTCCGACCGTGTCCCAAGCGAGCCAACCCCTATGTACCCGCGCGAGAGTTCTTCGGAGACCACGCACATGGAGGTTTTCGACAAGCCAAAGCCGCCGTATTCTTCGGGAATGGTCAGGCCGAACACGCCAAGTTCGGCCATTTCTGCGATGATCTCGAGCGGGATCAGTTCATCCTTGAGGTGCCAGTCATGGGCATGGGGTTCGATCCGCTCGATGCTGAAGCGCCGGAATTGTTCGCGGATCATTTCGAGTTCGTCATCAAGGCCGGAGGCGCCTGCGGTGATATTGGCCGATTGTTCCTGCATCAATTCAACAAGGCGCATGCGGGCGCCTTGGGTGTTGCCCGCTTGGGTCAGGGTCATGACGGCGGGTTGCATCAGGGCGCGCATGTCATCCTGTGTCAGTCCAATGTCTTGCAGGCGCAGGATTTCACCCTGCGACATCGGGATGCCACCGTAGATTTGCCAGAGGTATTCGCCAAAGGCGATCTGGTGGATCAACTGTTCGATTTCGCCGAACTTGCCGTCAGCCTGCAGGCGTTCTGCCCAGCTTTGCATCTGTCGGAGCGACTGTGCATAGGTCGCAAGCCATGCAAGGCCGTGGGCGGCGGTCTGGTTCTGTTCGATCAACTTGCCAGACACGCGGCCACCATCGTCAACAAGCGTGCGAACGCTTGTTTTGGCACGCGAAAGGATATCCTCGACAGCCGGGAGTGCGGCCCCGGTCAATGCCAGCAGGTCAGCCAGAATTGGGGTTTGATTCAATGTCATGTCCTGACCATCATGCGGCATTTTGCGGCTCCGTTCAATTTGCAGGCGCAGAGATAGTCTTTTTGCACTTGCAGCGCAATAATTATTCGCCCAGATATTCCTTTACGCACAAAAGTGTCGCAGGAGATTTCCCTCTGGCATGTCCTGCGCAATGTCGTAAGAGGTGTCATGCCCGCCTTTCTGACCATGTTGACGCCCGAACTTGTTGTCTTTGCCTTTGCTGTGACAATGCTCGCAGGCTTTGTCAAAGGTGCCGTGGGGTTTGCGATGCCGCTTATCATGATTTCCGGCATGGGTATCTTGATAGAACCGGAACTGGTTGTCGCTGGTATCGTCATTCCCATTCTGGTCAGCAATGGCCTTCAGGTGGCGCGTGCTGGTCTTGGGCACGCACGCGAGGCCGCCAAAGAGCATTGGCGCTACATTCTGGTGGTCTGCATCATGATCTTGGTGTCGGCGCAGTTTGTCCGCAGCATTTCCTCTGACACGATGTTCATTGTCTTGGGCGTGCCTGTCGTCGGTTTGTGCCTTATTCAGTTGATCGGGTGGCGCCCAGTGATCACGCCAAACCAGCGCAGGCCGTTCGAGTGGACCGCCGGTACGCTTTCGGGCATTCTGGGCGGTCTGGCCGGAACATGGGGCCCGCCCACCGTGCTTTATCTTCTGGCATTGAACACGCCGCGCGACAGGCAGATGGCTGTGCAGGGCGTTATCTATGGTCTGGGGTCGGTGATGTTGTTCCTTGGCCATGTGAAATCAGGCATTCTGAACAGTGAAACATGGGGCTTTTCGGCGCTTCTTGTGCTGCCAGCACTGGCCGGCATGTGGCTCGGGTTCCGGTTAGGCGACCGGTTCGATCAGGAACGGTTCCGGCGCGTGACGCTCTTGGTGCTGGTGATCGCGGGTGCCAACCTGATCCGCCGCGGTGTTATGGGTTAGGACAGCAGGTTCGGGTAACCACACAGCCCCGCAAGCTCCGGTACCAAGCGGGGATCGACCACATCGAAGGCCACCGTGAACAGAGCTTCCTCTCCTGAAAAAGCGGTGAACTGCCATGTCCCTGGCACCAGTTCGTAGGCATAGTCGAACTGATAGAAAGTGAGTGACGGGTTGGCGCCGCTGATCCGTGTTTGAAAGCTTTGGGCGGTCACGCCATCTGCCCCCATCGGCGGATGAGTGACAAGCATCATGACCTCGTTGATCCCATCGGCAGCACTTGCTTGTGACTTCACACCAAAACCTACGCCGATACTGGCGGGCACCTGCGTCGTGGTCGCGGCAAAGGCGGGCTCTGTTTCGATAAGATGGGTTTTGCCTGCCAACGTGTCGGGCGCGGGTAAAGATCCCACTGGTTCGGGCGCGCAAAGAATACCCGCCTGAACAGAAACAACGGCTGGTGATGTAACAGCATCGGCAAAAGAGGCAGCCGCTGACAGGCACATGACAGGGAATGAAACAAGAAATGACTTCATGCCCGCAAGATAGGCAAGAATTCTGATTTGTCGATCATCCGCTGTCACAGGGTCCTGATAGGGTGGATCAAATTCCACACTAGGTTAGATCACCCGATTGCAGCTGCTTTGACGTCATCATCGATGAAGGGCACGTACTTTTCGAAATTGTCGCTGAACATGCCGACAAGCTTTTGGGCCTGCGCGTCATAGGCTGCTTTGTCCGCCCATGTGTCGCGCGGGTTCAGCAGGCCATCATCGACCCCATCCACCGAAACCGGCACTTCAAAGCCAAAGTGCGGGTCCTTGCGGAAGGTGCTTTCGATCAATGTCCCATCAAGAGCCGCCGCCAAGAGTGCCCGTGTCGCCTTGATCGGCATCCGTGATCCTGTGCCATAGGCCCCGCCGGTCCAGCCGGTGTTCACCAGCCAGCAGGTCGCGCCATGGCTTGCGATCTTGCTCAGCAGGTGGTTGCGATAGAGTTCGGGACGACGCGGCATGAAGGGCGCGCCATAGCTGGTGGTGAATGTCGGTTCCGGCTCGGTCACGCCCCGCTCTGTGCCCGCCACCTTGGAGGTGAAACCGGACAGGAAGTGGTACATCGCCTGTGCCGGTGTCAGCCGCGCAATCGGAGGCAGGACGCCGAACGCATCGCAGGTCAGCATAATGATATTCTTCGGATGTCCGCCCAACGCGCTTTCGGACGCATTCGAGATATAGCTCATCGGATAGGCGCAACGCATGTTGGCCGTCAGGCTGTCATCGTTGAAATCGAGTTCGAATGTTTCGGGATCAAAAACCATGTTTTCAATGACGGTATGGGGCATCGAACAGGTTGCATAGATTTCTGGCTCTGCTTCCGGATCAAGCCCGATGGTCTTGGCATAGCAGCCACCCTCGAAGTTGAAGGTGCCCCGTTCCGACCAGCCATGTTCGTCATCCCCGATCAGGATACGTGTCGGATCGGCTGAAAGCGTCGTCTTGCCGGTGCCGGACAGCCCAAAGAAGACGGCTGTGTCAACGGGGTTGCCAGGTGCATGGTTGGCCGAGCAATGCATCGGCATGATACCTTTTTCCGGCAACAGGTAGTTCAAAAGCGTAAAGACGGATTTCTTGTTCTCGCCCGCGTATTCCGTGCCGCCGATCAGGATCAGTTTCTTGTCGAAATTGAGCGCGATCACGGTTTCGGACCGGCACCCGTGCTTGGCCGGATCGGCCTTGAAGGTGGGGCAGTTGATGATGGTAAAGTCCGGCATGAACGTCGCCAGTTCAGCGGGCTCTGGACGGCGCAGCAAGTGCCGGATGAACAGACCATGCCATGCAAGTTCGGTCACAAGGCGGACATCAAGCCGGTGCGCGGGGTCCGCGCCACCGAAAAGATCCTGCACGTTGTATGTGCCACCTTTCATATGTTCGCGCATGTCATCGTAAAGCGTGTCAAAGTGAGCCGGATCCATTGGTGGGTTATTCTCCCACCAGATCGTATCGACCACGGATGGCGTCCTTACTACAAATTTGTCCTTGGGAGAGCGGCCGGTGTGCTTGCCTGTCGACACAAGAAAGGCACCGCCTTTGCCGGTTACCCCTTCGCCAGCAGCGACAGCTGCGTCCTGCAGCTCCGCTTCGGAGCGATTGTAGTAGACATGACCCAGCCCGCTGATACCTTGATCTTCAAGCCGCATCGTCGGGTTGACCATACCATGATCCATGGGTTCTCTCCTCTACTGAAAGCCCAAAATGGCTTGCAAGTTTCTTCCATACCACCAAGTTTTCAAGGGCCGATACCCCATATTATCACAGTTAGCGCAACCAAATGCATGTTAGCGCAATCATGGATCGCCACGCAGATTTGGGTGGCTGTGAAATCCACTGAAATGGCAAATTTGAACCAATTGCGGCAAAATCAGGGCGGCTTTTGAGTTAAGTGTTGATTCGGCTAGGTAAAACAAGGAAAAGTCCTAGACAGGCGAGAAGAAGCAAAAAGAACAATGAGGGGCGTTCCTATGGCTAGAATTGCACTTGTCGATGATGACAGGAATATCCTGACGTCTGTATCCATGACCCTCGAGGCAGAGGGCTTTGAAGTCGAGACCTACAACGATGGCCAATCCGCGCTTGATGCGTTCAACAAGCGCATGCCGGATATGGCCGTTCTGGACATCAAAATGCCACGTATGGACGGGATGGACCTGTTGCAAAGATTGCGCCAGAAGACCTCGATGCCCGTTATTTTCTTGACGTCCAAGGATGACGAGATTGACGAAGTCCTCGGTCTGCGTATGGGGGCTGACGATTACGTAAAAAAGCCATTTTCCCAGCGTTTACTTGTGGAAAGGATTCGCGCGCTTTTGCGTCGTCAGGACGCGATTGCCGGTGAAGAGATTGAGGAGACCGAAGAGACCAAGGTTATGGTCCGCGGTGAATTGGTAATGGACCCGCTCCGTCATGCGGTGAAGTGGAAGGGGAGAGACGTATCCCTTACGGTGACCGAATTTTTGTTGTTGCAGGCGCTTGCCCAGCGTCCCGGCTTTGTCAAAAGCCGCGACCAGTTGATGGATGTGGCCTATGATGACCAAGTCTATGTGGACGATCGCACGATCGACAGCCACATTAAACGGCTGCGTAAAAAGATGCGGAATACCGATAGCGAGTTTTCAGCGATCGAGACCCTCTATGGCATTGGATACCGTTACAACGAAGAGTAAGGCATGACGGCCGCGCCGAAAATTGATGTGCGTGACCTCAAGTCGGTGCGTGCGGCTGCCCGCACGCCTGATCTTGTGCTGGGTGACGATTGGGTCGATCCAAACCTCGTGGCGGACGATCTTGCCGAAGAGGATGTTCCGGGAAGCCGCCTTTTGGCGCTGCGCAAATCCCCGATTGCCCGCAAAATCGTTACCTTCAATCTGATCGCATTGATCCTGATGATTTCGGGCGTGCTTTACCTTAGTCCGTCGCGCGATAGCCTTGCCTTTCAGCGCGCCAATGGTCTGGTGAACGAAGCCCAGCTGATTGCGGATGTCTTTGAGGGGCAGTTGCCGTCGCTTGCGCCGGTCAATCTTGTGACCGCCGATGGGATCAACCCGACCGCCACACTCGACCGCATGAATCTGCGTGGCGGCGTCGAAGTGTCGGTTTTTGCCCCAGATACGACTTTGGTTGCGCGCGCGACCGGCAGCTTGAATGTCGCCCAGATCGCCGAACTCGAAGCGCAGACTGGCGGCACTTTCGTACTTGATATGCTGGTGTCTGTCTGGGAAGGCATGATCAGTCTTTGGTCTTTTGGCGAAGAGCCGATGAGCGAGGAACAAGCTCTCGTTCAACTGACGCAGGAGAACGTCCGTCAGGCGATTGCGAATGGCACACAGTTGCAGGTTTCGGACATCGGCGGCGCCACAAGCTTTGTCGTCACCACCCCGATCATGCGCAACAATGTCGCTGTGGGTGTGATTGCAGTGACCACTGCCGCCGGCGAGGTGGACAGTCTGGTGCGCCGCGAACGTGAACAGTTCCTGCGCCTGTTTTTCGTCGGTATCTTTGTCAGTATCGGTCTGAGCCTTGTGCTGGCGTCAACCATTGCAAACCCGCTGGCACAACTGGCGACGGCTGCAGAAGCCAGTCAGGAAAAGAATGCACGCAAGATGTCGCCGGTCAGGGTGCGGATCCCCGACCTGACAGGCCGCCCTGATGAAATCGGGCGTTTGTCCGGTGCGTTGCGCGGGATGGTCGCCGCGCTTTACGAACGGATCGAAGGCAACGAGCAGTTCGCCGCAGATGTCGCGCACGAGATCAAGAATCCGCTTGCGTCCCTGCGCTCTGCTGTCGGGACAATGCGTGTTGCAAAGCGTGACGACCAACGCGCCCGCCTGCTTGAAGTGATCGAGCATGATGTAAAGCGGCTTGACCGGCTGGTCAGCGACATTTCGAACGCGTCGCGTCTGGACAGCGAATTGGTCAAGGAAGAAGAAGAAACATTCGATCTGGTCAAGATGCTGGGGAATATTTCGGATTTCCTTGGCAAAGACGCAAAGCTGCGCGGTGTGGATTTTGTGTCGGATATGCCTAATGACCCGATCATCGTGCAGGGGCTTGAAGGGCGGTTGGCGCAGGTGTTTGTCAACCTCATCACCAATGCCGTGTCATTCTGTGAAAAGGGCGACGCAATCCGTGTCTGGGCGCGGACCCGCCAGAACCGTGTCTTGATCGTTGTCGAAGATACAGGCCCCGGTATCCCCGATGATGCGCTGACCAAAGTGTTCCAGCGCTTCTATTCCGAACGCCCCGAAGGGCAGTTTGGCAATAACTCCGGCCTTGGCCTTGCGATCTCCAAGCAGATTGTCGAAGCGCACGGCGGCGTGATCTGGGCCGAGAATATCCGGCCGACCGATGCCGATCCGACCTCAGAGCCCTTGGGGGCGCGTTTTGTCGTTGGTTTGCCTCTTTAGGCTTCTGACATGACAAAAGCGCAAACCATGCACGCGACTTGCGTTGCTTGGGATAATCGCGCTGTTCTCCTGACGGGTACGTCCGGATCCGGCAAGTCGGCACTTGGCCTGATGTTGATGGGGTTTGGCTGCCAGCTTGTTGCCGATGATCGCGTCATTGTTTCCCAAAGCGATGGCGCCCTGATCGCCCGCTGCCCCCCCACCATATCCGGTTTGATCGAAGCGCGCGGTACTGGCATTTTAACCGCCGCCACAACTTCGCAAGCAAAGGTTGTTCTTGTAGCGGACTTGGACACCAAAGAAACGGCACGTCTACCACAGCCTCGGACAATCACGCTGTTGGGATGTGATCTGCCCTTGATATACTGTGTCGAAAGCCCACACTTTGCAGCAACGATTTTGCAAGTTCTCAAGGGCGGGTGGAGCGATAGATGACCGAAGGGGTGCAGGAGCCTGCCACGTCAGTACCAACGATAGTCTTGGTGACGGGGCCTTCCGGTGCAGGGCGCTCGACCGCGATCAATGCGCTTGAAGACCTTGGCTATGAGGTGATCGACAATCTTCCGCTGTCCTTGCTTCCGCGCCTGCTGGT
>CAYGMX010000005.1:17850-25427 GCA_964351055.1 uncultured Loktanella sp.
GCCGAGATTGAAAGATGGTTTGGCACAGGGGACGGGGGAAAACTGGGTGTGACGCTCCAGTCCTTCTCTTACAAGCGCGGTCTTCCGCGTGGCATCGACATCGTGATGGATTGCCGGTTTCTGCGCAATCCGCATTGGGACGAAAGCCTGCGCAAACTGGACGGACGCGATCCGGCTGTCGCAGACTATGTTGCCGCTGACCCGCGCTTTGACGCATTCTTCGATCAGGTCAAGGCGCTCATTGATCTTGTGCTTCCTGCACACAGGGATGAAGGCAAGGCGCATCTTTCGATCGGCTTTGGGTGCACAGGCGGGCAACATCGTTCGGTCGCAATGGCAGAACGGATGTCACAGGCTCTTGCGCAAGACGGCTGGCATGTGTCTAAACGACACCGCGAGCTGGAGCGACGAGAGGCGCAAGGAAACATGGGGCAGACAGGTTGATCGGGATCGTCATTGTCGCACACGGTGGATTGGCGCAAGAGTATCTTGCAGCGGTCGAACATGTTGTCGGCCCGCAGCCGGGCATGATCAGTGTTGCGATTGGTCCCGATGATGACCGTGCCAAAAAACAGGAAGAAATCTGTGATGCCGCAGACAAGGTCGATACCGGCGACGGTGTCGTGATCGTCACAGACATGTTCGGGGGGTCACCGACGAACTTGTCATTGCGCGCTTGCAGCCCTGAAAACCGCAAAATTCTCTATGGTGCCAACCTGCCGATGTTGATCAAACTTGCCAAGTCACGCAGTGGCACAGTCCCCGAAGCCGTCGAGGCGGCGATTGCGGCTGCCCATAAGTATATCAACAGCCACAACGGCGGATTGCCGCAATGACCCAAATGCGCCTGAAAATCGAAAATATCAAAGGCCTGCATGCCCGCGCCTCGGCCAAGTTGGTGGAAGTTGTGGAAAGTTTCGACGCGGATGCGACCGTCAGCAAAGATGGCGAGAGCAGCAGCGGTGACAGCATCATGGGGCTTTTGATGTTGGCAGCTTCCATTGGAACCTTTATTGACGTCGAGACACGTGGCCCGCAGGCGGAGGAGTTGGCGGCTGCGATTGCGAACCTTGTCGCTGACAAGTTCGGTGAGGGCGATTGACGGAAATTGGACCGGATAGGACAATAATTTGACCGAAACGACCCAAAAAGCAACCGCATCACAAAGGGTTGGGGATGCCGCACCCCGTGTTTATGATCGTGGTAGCCTGACCTATTCCAATACCTTTGACAGCCCGGTCAAACGCAACATCATCAAAACGATCGAGTGGTTTTCAGGTAAGATCCATATCATTCGCATGATCCGCCAGTTCGAACGGAAGGGCAAATTCCACGGGCAGGCCTTTTGGCGTGGTGCGCTGGATGTGATGCGTATTGACCTGATCACGCCGCAAGCCCAGCTGAACCGGATTCCCAAAACCGGCCCTGTTGTATTGGTCGCCAATCATCCGCACGGCATGGTCGACGGGATGGTCATGGCTGATCTGATCGGACGGGTCCGCACGGATTATCGCATCCTGACCCGTGCCTTCCTGACGGATATCGACGAAGATGCGGGCAAGTTCCTGATCCCTGTACCTTTTCCCCATGAAAAGGACGCGCAGGCCAAGATGGTGGAAATGCGCAAAAAGGCGATGGCCCACCTCGAGAAAGATGGACTGATCGCCATTTTCCCATCTGGTGTCGTGGCGTCGTCAGACAAGATGTTCGGTCCTGCGATCGAACGGGAATGGAACCTCTTTACCGCCAAGATGATCCGGCTTTCCGGCGCAGGTGTCGTGCCTTTGTACTTTCCGGGGTCAAATTCGCGGTGGTACCAGATCGCAAACCAGATTTCCCCGACACTGCGCCAAAGTCTCTTGATCCATGAAATCGTGAACGCCTGTGGTAAGCCGCAAAAACCCATTGTCGGTGAACCGTTTGACGATGATGAGGTGCAGGAGATGCTGAAAGACCCCCGCGCCTGTATGGCGTGGATGCGCGAAGCGACACTCTCACTCAAGGATTAGCGGGTCGGCACCGGCGTGTCGCCGCGATAGTCATAGAACCCGCGTTGAGATTTCCGGCCAAGCCAGCCTGCCTCGACGTATTTGGTCAGCAGCGGGCAGGGCCGGTACTTTGTGTCGGCCAGCCCGTCATGCAGCACGTTCATGATCGCAAGACAGGTATCAAGCCCGATAAAGTCAGCCAGTTCAAGCGGCCCCATCGGGTGATTTGCACCCAGCTTCAGCGATGTGTCGATGGATTTGACCGAACCCACCCCTTCGTAAAGCGTATAGATCGCCTCGTTGATCATCGGCATCAGGATTCGGTTGACGATGAAAGCAGGGAAATCCTCGGCTGTGGCAGACGTTTTGCCCAAGCGTTCCACCACAGCATGACAGGCTTTGAACGTCGGTTCGTCGGTCGCAATGCCACGGATCAATTCGACCAGTTGCATGATCGGGACAGGGTTCATAAAGTGGAACCCCATGAATTTCTCGGGCCGGTCCGTACGTGACGCAAGGCGCGTGATCGAAATGGACGAGGTGTTGGAAGTGAGGATCGTTTCTGGTTTCAGATGCGGAACAAGGTCTTCGAAGATCGCGGTCTTGATGGATTCGCGTTCTGTTGCGGCTTCGATAATGAGGTCGGTCTGGCCCAGATCCGTTAGTGTTTTGGTGGTGCCGATCCGCGCCAGCGCATCGGCTTTGTCCGAAGCCGTGATCAGGTATTTGGCAACCTGCCGTTCAAGGTTGCGGTCGATCAGGGAAATGGCCGACTGCAACGCGTCTTCGCTGACATCGGTCAACAGCACGTTGTATCCGGCAAGCGCAAAGACATGGGCTATTCCGTTGCCCATCTGGCCCGCGCCCACAATGCCTACCTGTTCAATTGCCATGCTCGATCCCTCGTCGGTTCCGCTGCACCATAGGCCTGCGCAGGGGCCAGCATCAAGGCGCTTGGATCGCTAAATATTGTCTCGAATGCGCGCATTAGCGAATTGGCAAGCGATTTGGTCGAAACTTGCTCTGAGTGAATTGAACAAATGGGTGGGACCTGTGAAACAAGACACGATCGAAAAGGGCGATCTGCCCTATGCCTTGTGCCGCTATGGAACATCACGGCTGCTTTTTCGGGGGCCGAGGAAACGGCTGGATACACCTTACATCGCTTTTATTGGCGGGACAGAAACCTATGGAAAATTCATTGCCAAGCCTTTTCCTGCCTTGATCGAGGAAGCGACCCAACACACCAGCGTCAACTTTGGCTGCGTCAATGGTGGCATTGATGCCTTTGTGAATGACCAGACGGTCATGGATATCTGCCGAAAGGCAGAAACGACCGTCATACAGGTCATGGGTGCTCACAACCTGTCCAACAGGTTTTACGGGGTCCATCCTCGTCGCAATGACCGGTTCTTGCGGGCGTCATCGGTGCTGCAAACAATCTATAGCGACATCGACTTTTCCGAGTTCACATTCATCCGCCATATGCTTGGCGCGCTTTATGCAAAGTCGAATGTCCGGTTCGAGGCTGTCGTAGAAGAATTACGCCTTGCGTGGACGGCGCGGATGAAAAACATGATTGGCCAAATTGGTGGCCGCTGCATCCTGCTGTGGTTTTCCACCAACAGAATCAGCGATGAACACTGGTCCCGCCAGACACGCCAGCTTCAGGTCAATCCGCTGTTCATAACAGCGGCGATGATGGATGAACTACGCGCTCACGTGGATGCGGTGGTGGTGACCCATCCATCTGATGCCGCGATCAACGACCGGACCGCGGGTATGTTCTTCCCCAAGTCGCAGGCCAAGGCTGCCTCTGAAATGCTTGGTGTGGCCAGTCACGAAGAGGCCGCCGCTGCACTGCTGCCAAAGATCCAGCGCCAGTTGCGTCTCTAATGCAAAAGGCCCCGCGCAATTGCGCGAGGCCTTTCAAGTGCAAACAGTTGCGGGCCTAGAGTTTGCCTGTCAGCTCCGGCACGGCCTCAAACAGATCGGCAACCAGCCCAAAGTCGGCCACCTGGAAAATCGGCGCTTCTTCGTCCTTGTTGATCGCAACGATGATCTTGCTGTCTTTCATGCCTGCAAGGTGCTGGATCGCACCCGAAATGCCGACAGCCACATATAAGTCAGGGGCCACAACCTTGCCGGTCTGGCCAACCTGCCAGTCGTTGGGGGCATAGCCGCTGTCAACGGCGGCGCGTGAAGCGCCGACAGCCGCATTCAGTTTGTCTGCCAGCTTTTCGATCAGGGCAAAGTCAGCCTCGGACCCGACGCCGCGACCACCTGATACCACAACGCCAGCGGATGTCAGTTCAGGGCGGTCAGAGGCCGCGACCTTGTCTTCGACCCACTCCGAAAGGCCGGGATTGCCAGCAGCGCCGATCATCTCGACCGTCGCGGACCCACCCATTGCTGCGGCGTCATAACCTGCCGTGCGGATTGTCATGACCTTCTTGGGGTCGGAGGATTTGACAGTCTGGATTGCGTTGCCCGCATAGATCGGCCGCTCGTATGTGTCTGCGTCAATAATCGCCGTGACTTCGGAGATGATCATCGCATCCAGAAGGGCGGCGACGCGTGGCATCACGTTCTTGGCGTCAGTGGTTCCGGGTGCGGCGATATGCGTGTAGTCACCAGCAAGCGAGACGATCAGATCTGCGGTCGGCTCTGCCAGACGGTGCCCAAGGGCGGGGTCTTCGGCACAAAGCACCTTTGATACTCCGGCGATGGTCGCCGCTTCATCGGCGGCCGCTTTTGCAGATGCACCGGCACAAAGTACCGTTACATCACCAAGTGCGGCAACCGCAGCAACAGCCTTTGCCGTTGCATCGACGGCCAATGCGCCATCGGTGACTTCACCAATCAGAAGAACAGCCATTATACAGCCCCCGCTTCTTTGAGTTTCTCGACAAGTTCGTCAACGGACCCGACCATGATACCGGCCTTGCGTGTCTGAGGTTCTTTTGTTGTCACGATGCTCAGGCGCGGTGTGACGTCAACGCCGTAATCGGCAGGGGTCTTTTCATCCAGAGGCTTTTTCTTGGCCTTCATGATGTTGGGCAAGGACGCGTAGCGCGGTTCGTTCAGGCGCAGATCGACGGTGACGATTGTGGGCATCTTGACCTTGATCGTTTGCATGCCGCCATCAACTTCACGGGTGACCGTGGCGTGATCGCCGTCCACATCAACTTCGGAAGCGAAGGTTGCCTGTGACCAGCCCAGCAATGCCGAAAGCATCTGGCCAGTGGCGTTCATATCATTGTCGATGGCCTGTTTGCCACAAAGCACCAGACCTGGGGCTTCTTCCTTGACGATGGCAGCCAGGATCTTGGCCACGGCAAGCGGTTCGATATCAGTGTGGACATCATCGGCGGCCACAACAAGGATCGCACGATCCGCACCCATCGCCAGAGCAGTCCGGAGTGTTTCCTGACTTTGCTTCACGCCAATCGAGACAGCGATGACTTCCTCCGCTTTGCCGGCTTCACGCAGGCGGATCGCTTCTTCAACGGCGATTTCGTCGAAAGGGTTCATCGACATTTTGACGTTTGCAAGATCGACACCCGAACCATCCGCTTTGACACGAACCTTCACGTTGTAGTCGATCACGCGCTTGACGGGTACGAGGACCTTCATTTGCGTTTCTCTCCCAAGAATCTGACTGATCATTTCATTGGGCCGTTGTTAACCCGCGCGGCAAGGTGAAAACAGTGCAAAATCGACGCGGCACAGTCTGGGGACGCCACGTTCTTGACGTTCGCGTCAATGTGTCGAGGCAAATTCTGCGCAAGAAGGCCGCCTTATCTCCGAAAATCGCACTCTTAGCGCAATGATCTGCCCTTGATGATCGCATCCTTGCCAAACTTTTCGCGGATCCGGTCGGCGGCTTTTTCGGCCATCGCCCGCTTGGCCGCACCCGGGTCCAGAAGATCGCCTTCGCGGTCGGCCGTGCTGTCTGGAACAATCTCTGAAAGGCCCACCCCCAAGAGCCGGAAGGGGCCACGCATGCTGACCTGATCAAAGAGTCCCCGCGCGGTCCGGTAGATCGTGTCGGCAATCTGGGTGGGGTGGTTCAGGCTTTGCCGTTTCGCGATCAGCTTGAAATCTGATGTCTTGAGTTTGAGCGTCACCACGCGGCCGGCTTTGTCCTTGGCTTTGGCCCGCGCGCTGACCTTTTCGGCCATCCGCCACAGATGCCCGTCAAGGATATCGACATCACCGGTATCTTCGTTGAAGGTCGTTTCGTTGGAGAGCGTCTTGACCGGCGTATGCGACGAAATCCGCCGCCCGTCCTCGCCGCGCGCAAGACTGTAAAGCCGTTCACCCGTGCCGCCGAACCGGTCGTGCAGATCGCGCCTGTCCCAACGCAACAGGTCGTCAAAGGTGCGAATGCCTGCGTTTTCCAGACTGCTTTGCGCGGCAGGCCCAATGCCCCAGATCAGCCGGACGGATTTCGGGCGCAGGAAGGCTGTGGTTTCCGCCTTGCCGATGACCGAAAAACCGCGCGGCTTGTCGAGGTCGGATGCGCCCTTGGCAAGAAACTTGTTGTGCGACAGCCCGATGGACCCAGTCAGCGCCAGTTCGGCTTTCCTCCGTGTGCTCAGCCGCGCCAGCATCACCGCAGGCGGCGCATGGTGCAGGCGGGCTGTGCCGGAAAGGTCCATGAAGGCCTCGTCCAGAGAGAGCGGCTCCACGATGGGTGTCAGTTCATCCATCATCTCGCGGATCGCGCGCGAGGCTGTGACATAGGCTTCAAAATCAGGCCGCACGACAACGGCCTCCGGACAGAGTTTCAGCGCCTGAAACATCGGCATCGCGGATTTCACACCCTTGATCCGCGCCACATAGCAGGCGGTCGAAACAACCCCGCGCCGCCCTCCGCCGATAATGACCGGTTTGTCGGCCAGTTCAGGATTGTCCCGTTTGGCGACCGAGGCATAAAAGGCATCGCAATCCATGTGGGCGATACTCAGGTCAAAGAGTTCCGGGTGTCGCGTCACCCTTGGGCTGCGGCATTGCGGACAGCGGGTTTCACTGTCGAAGGTGGTCAGGCAATCACGGCACAATGCGGGCATGGCAGCAATCTATGAGGGCTTCGACAAGGACACAACGGGGCAGGTGATTTGCGGATTGAGCCTGAAACCAAATTTCAAGAAATTTGGTGCCTCCGGCGGGGATATTTGGTCTCGGAAGAAATGTGGGGTCTCTGCGCATTTTCATTTGCGTTTTGCGCTGATTGGCTTATGGCGTCACGCATAGGAACCACCTTGGCCGGGAGAGAACGGTCAGGTCCGTCGCCGAAGGAGCAACCGCCCCGGTCACTCTCAGGCAAAAGGACCGGTCGGGGTGCAACACGCCGAAGAGCGGCCTTTGATGGTCCACCGAAGGAGCAAGCCCACGCGGGTGAAACTCTCAGGTACAGCAGACGGTGGGGGCATATGGTAGGGGAATTACCATGCCTTCTATTGCTGTACTCGGCGCCGGGATCACCGGTGTCACAACTGCTTATTCACTGATGATCCGCGGCTTTGACGTGACGGTTTATGATCGCCAGCGCTATGCCGGGATGGAAACCAGCTTTGCCAATGG
>CAYGMX010000006.1:0-3148 GCA_964351055.1 uncultured Loktanella sp.
AGCCTGCGCGGGTCTGGCGACCCTTGCCACAAGATATGTTCACCCTCCGGCAACTGCTCAGGCAGTCCGCGGACAGGTTCGATTTTAAAGTCGTCGTGGCTCATTTCATGTTCCCTCTCATGTCGTTGCTGCCCCGGTGGCTGACCGGGGCAGCATTTTCGTTACATCACCGGCTGTGTCTTGGAGGGGGACGCATAAAGCGTGCCACCTGCATAATAGGCCATGATCTTATCCTCTTCGAGGACAGTGACCTCATCCGCCTTCTTGGTCTTTGGCACGTTGTCCCAGTTATGGGCATGCAGCGACCGGACAGTAACCCGATCCGAGCCAATCTTGGCAAGGTTCATCGGGATCAGGCGCGTCTTGCCGGACCCTTCTGGGTTCAGATCGACGGTCAGATAACGCACCAGCTGTTCCGGCACGTCGACCCACATGTCGATCACGCGCCCGATAACTTCACCGTCGCCTCCGACAACGGCCTTACCGCGTGGATCGCGGCCCGCGGAGACATGGAAATCTTCCAGCTTGCTCATCGGCTTGATCTTGGCATGACCGTGTGCATCCAGCTCTGGTGCATCGCGGCGCGGCGCCCAAGCCGCAGGGCCGACACCGTCGACCATCGGATCGCCGGTCGGGATCCAGGGCGAGCCGCTCGCGGCAGATGATGGCGCAAGTGCCAGATTGGTCCGCATCTTGCTGTCTTCGTATTCCCGTGACGGCACTGTCAGGTCGCCGCGACCATCACGCAGGTGAAAGGTCTTGCCCTTTGGCAAAGGCCACAGGCTTTCGTTCGCAGGCGTTGCGTCCTTGTCATCACGCAAAGGATAGCCCTCGCGCATGTTTTCGGTCTGCAGGTAGATCACTAGACCCGCAAAGAAGATCCAGAAGAGCCAAATTGCTGCGCTCGCCAGATCAAAATCTCCAAAAAATTCTACACCAACCATTGGTTTGTCCTTTCGGTGGTTAGGTCGGGAACTCTGCCAATCCCAGCTTGGCAGACCCCCCGTCGGTTATGGGCCGCAACCGCACAAGCGGCCCCAGCACGATCAAGGTTAGGAAAAGAAGGCCGATTTCGGTGTGATAGACAACCGAATAGCCGGTGGCAGGCGTGGCGAGCGCCTCTCCCAGTGTGCCGTTCCCAGCGGCATGGTTCACGAGGTCACGGATAGTGCCCCCGATAAAGATCGACAGCCCGGCACCGGTGGCTTGTGCAGCCCCCCATGCGCCAAGAGCCAAACCACGACCGGCAGCGCCGAGCGTGGGCATCGTCATCGCGGCGGTCAGGGTGGATACCCCGAACAATCCGCCACCAAAGCCGATCAGACCGGCTCCGATATAAAACAAAAGCGGCGACCCCATGGGGGCCGAGAAGATCACAGCGCAAAAGGCAAGCACACCAGCAAGAATACCCCGCGCGCACATCCGGTAGGGATCAAGCCCCGCAGCCAGCCAGCGCGCGGCAAACCCGAACGCAATCACGGCGCCAGTGGCCCACATCGCCGTCAGCAGGGTTGTCGCGGAAACCGACAGGCCCAGAATCTCGCCGCCGTAGGGTTCAAGCAGCACATCCTGCATGTTAAAGGCCATAGTTCCGATAAAGACGACCGCCAGCAAGCGACCCGCATCACCGCCAGATGCCAGATCGCGCCATGCATCGCGGAACGTCGGCGATGCCTCTTCGCGTTGGGCCTTGGTCATCGGCTTGACCTTTTCCTGCTTCCACAGGGCAATCAGGTTCAAAAGCAATGTCACAACGGCTGTACCCTGCACGACCTGCACCAGACGCAGGGCAGAATAGTCGCGCAACAAGGCGCCGATGATGATGGCGGCAAAGGCCATCCCCACAAGGTTCATCACATAAAGCAGGGCAACGACTTTGGGCCGCGTTTCCTCTGTCGCGCGGTCAGCGGCAAGTGCAAGGCCCGCAGTCTGGGTCATATGCATCCCGAAACCGGTCATCAGGAAAGCAAGAGCAGCACCGACATAGCCCGCAATCGGGAAATCGAGGGTACGGTCGCCCGACAGGACAAGCAAGGCCATCGGCATGATTGCAAGACCGCCGAACTGCCACATCGTGCCAAGCCACAGGTAGGGAATACGTTTCCAGCCGATCGCGGATTTGTAGTTGTCCGATTTGTGGCCCACCAGCGCACGCAAAGGGGCGACAAGAACGGGCAGCGCGATCATGGCAGCCACCAGCATTGCGCCGATATTCAATTCGACAATCATCACACGGTTCAGTGTGCCCAAGAGCATGACCGCTGCCATACCGACAGACACCTGAAACAGCGACAGACGCAGCAACTGGCCCAGCGGCAGGTCATCGCTGACCGCGTCGCTGAACGGCAGCAGGTCCACCGAAATCTTCTTGAGTGATGATGCTTTGAATATCACTTTGTTATTCCTTCGAAAACCAAGGCGCTAGAGAAGTAGAAGCCTGATTTGATCTGATCGATCTCGCGCAAACGGCCCAGAACGCTCGCATCGCGCAAAGCTTGGGCCACACCGGCGGTAGACTGCGGGATCATCACAGGGCTGCGATCGGCACGAGGGAAGAGTTTGCCAACACGCCACATCGCCATCAAAGCAGGAGTGCGGGGTGGAAGAGTAAAAACAAACTTGCCATCAATCCGCGCAGCGGCCCGACCCAACAGGGCGGCGATATCCGGGGCACTGTAGTAAATCATCGAATCCATGGCCAAGGCATGGTCAAATCCGCCTTCGGTCGCATCAAGCATATCGCCTGCGACCCATGTGATCTGTCCAGCCAGATTGGCAGGCATCCGCTTTGCCGCGATATCGACCAATGCAGGGGAAATATCGACAGCCACCACATCCGCGCCGCGCTGGGCCAGTTCCACCGCCATCGCGCCGGTGCCACAGCCTGCATCAAGGATCCGCGCACCGCGCAGATCTTCGGGCAACTGGGCAAGCATCAGATCACGCATCCGATCACGGCCCGCACGGACCGTGGCACGAATACCTGATACAGGCGCGTCCGAGGTCAGACGCTCCCATGTCTTGGTCGCCGTGCGGTCGAAATAGTGTTCGACCCGATCGCGTGTGGCGGTGTAGTCAGCCATCAATCAAAACCCAACAGTTCAAAGATTTCACGGTCGGGCAATGAGGCGGGCGCCAATGGCAATGT